>JBBTAK010000040.1:0-20019 GCA_038044245.1 Nanobdellota archaeon | reverse complement strand
TGGCAGAACATTTAGGAGAAGATGCTGAATATTGGGCAATGCTTGGCCTTCTTCACGATATCGACTGGGGCATCACAAAGAACAATGTTTCCACACATCTCACAAAAGCTCCTGAAATTTTGAGGGGGGCAGGCTTTGATGAAGAATTTATTTCTATGCTTGTCAGCCATGGTTATGGATTTGAAGAACTGCCTCATTTAGCACACAAGGCAAGAACAAGGAAAATTGAATTCGCACTTGCTGCTTCTGAAACAATAACAGGATTGACACATGCTTATGCTCTGATGCGAGGAGGCAGGGTTTCAGACATGGAAGCAAAAGGACTGCTGAAAAAATTCAAAGACAAGACTTTTGCTGCAAAAGTTGAAAGGAAGATAATCCTGGAATGCGAGGCTCTTGGCCTGACTCTTGAGGAATTTTTCACTATTGCAATAGAAGGCATTAAAAATATAAAAGAGAAGGTTGGGTTGATATAAAAGATTCATTTAAAAAATACATCATAAAAACTGCTATACATACCTATTTGCATGCCTGTAATCAAAGCATTAAGAAATAATTTATAATATTTTATTACACTATCTTTTTCTGAAAGTATTTTTGGCATATGTCTTGTGGCTTTGAAAAGGACAAAATAATCTGAAAGGACATATTCAAAAGACTCTGTTCTTGATTCTAAATCAAACATTAACAGAAAAAGAAGAAATTATATATAAAGATTGTTATATCTTAACAACAAAATGCCAACGCAAAAAAAGAGCGTATCAAGAAAGAGGAGTAAGCAAGGTAAAAAGAGCAGGGCATCTGGAGCGAGGTTTGAGAGAAAGGTCAGGGAAGACCTTGAGAGAAAAGGATGGATAGTCAGCAAGTGGATGAATACTGTTGATTATGACAAAGAGGGAAAAATCGGAAAGCTGGTTCCTGCAAAAAGGAAATTCAATCCTTTCTTAAGAGCATTGAGCATGGGAACAGGATTTCCTGATTTTATCTGCTTAAAGAGAGATTCTTCAGGAAATTATGAAGCCATTGGCCTTGAGGTCAAGAGAAATGGCTATCTGGACAAGATTGAAAGAGGAATGTGTCACTGGCTGCTAGAGCACAGGATTTTTTCCAGAATTCTGGTTGCCAAAACAGGAAAAAAGCGCGGCGAGATAGAATACATTGATTTTGCAGAAAAGTATATTAAATCATAACAATTCTTATAACTTAATTTTATATTGATAAATCATGAAAAGGGCAGATTTATTATTAGCATTAACGCTTTTATTTTTACTCATTCCGGGAATTTCAGCCTCATGCGAAGAAGGCCAGATTGACATAAATTCTGCATCTTTGGAAGAATTAGAGGGTCTTTATGGAATAGGCCCTTCTAAGGCACAATCAATAGTTAGTTATAGAACAGATTATGGAATGTTTAATTCTATTAATGATTTAACAAAAGTTTCTGGTATTAAGGAAGTAACTTTAGGGGGAATAAAGTCACATACTCCCACCGCATGCGTCGAGGATGGAGAAACTGCTGAGGAAGATGAGGAAGCAAATGTTAATGAAACAGGCACAGAAAACAATAATTCTATTGAAGACTCTGCTATAATTGAAATTTCAGCACCTCCCGAAGAAACAGAATTAAAATATCTGGATTTAAATCCAAAAGCTATAAAAAGCGAGGAAAATTCTCAAAAAGACAGAAGAGATTACGCAATTTACGGATTGTTTGCATTCGGAATAATGCTTGGTCTCTTATTCTTAATTAAAAACCTGGCAAGAGAAAAAAGAAAGAAAAATGAGTTTGAATGACGATGGAAAAGGAATAAAGGCAATGCTGATACTGGACATCATAGGAAGGCCTGCGCAATATCTCGTAGAAAACCTGGAAAAGATAATAGAAGAAATGGAGAAGGAGAAAGGCGTTGCTGTAAAATCAAAGAGCATAAAAGACCCAACAACAATGAAAGAAAATGCAGAATTTTTCACGACTTTCGCTGAAATAGAAGTGGAAGTTGAAGACATGCTCTATCTTGCCGTATTGATGTTCAAGTACATGCCTGCACACGTAGAAGTAATTTCCCCTGAAAAAATTTCCCTTTCCAACAACGGATGGAGCGAAATCCTCAGCGAGCTTGTGAGAAAGCTTCATTCTTATGATGAAGTCGCGAGAATAGTCCAGATTGAGAGGGAAGAGCTTCTTAAGAAAATCAAGGAGCTCACTTCTGGAAAAAAGGTTGATGAGAAATCTGAGAAAAAAATAAAGAAAGTTAGTGAGAAAACCGGGGAAACCAGCGATAAACAACCAAAAAAGAAAGATTCTAAAAATAAAAAATAATTTTCAAAATTAAAAGGGCTTTTTTGGAGCAACCCTTTTGTATTTATTCTTATAAAACCAGTAAATAAAAATAACTGCCACAACAAGAAGACTCCATCCAATCCACTTTTTCGCTGAACCTGAACCCCCAGATTCTGCACATTCTGAAGGGCTAAGGCAGCAAACCCCGTCTTTTGCATAAACAGACTCGCCTGTGCATTCTGTATTTTCTGCACAAATCTTTCCTCCCAGTTCATCGCAGGTAGTGACAATAGTTATATTTTCTTCCCCTGCAGGAGGAATATAATCTTTTACAAAATCAAGAACGAGAGTAAGGGGGGCTGACATATTTCCCGTATGTGCTATTATTTTTCCTTCAAGCACTGCTTCCTGTTGGCCTGACGAGATCTGTATTTCAATCTGTTCTGTAGAATTTGCATCAAGACTATCTATTTCTCCCGGGGAAATGGTTATGTAAGGATCAAGCAAAGGGGAAACGTCAAGAATAATATTCTCTAATGGTTCATCACCTGTGTTTGTAAGGTAAAGTATTTTTTTTGAATTGGAATCTGTGGCAATTGAGATTTCTACCGCAGACGGCTTAAACTCAAGATCTGCTTTTTTTTCTTCTGCAGTTTTTCCAGTGTTAAGATAAACAGGAAGAAGGTAGGAAAAGTTTTCTGAAGAAAACCAGATTTCAACCAATCCTGTTTCTGAATTTTCCGATACGCTGAAAGACAGGTTCTTTTTTTCTCCTGATTTCAACTCAAAGGGAGCTGGAGAAGCCATGAATGGAGAATCGTCGCTTATTCCTATTGTTATTTTCCTGTCCTGAAGATTCTGGATTTCAGCGGAAAAATCGCCTTTTGTGGAAACAACCCCTGGATTGACTGAAAAAATCGCGGTTTCATTGGAAATAGTGAAGTTCAAAACAATATTGTCATCAACAATCTGCGTTGCTTTGTAGTACCTTATTCCTCCAATGTAGAGAGAATAATTTCCCTGAGTTTGAGCCTGGCTTTCTCCTGGTAAGAGCGCATAGATATAAAATTCATCATCTATCTTGACAACATCATAAATTACAGGTATTTTCACAGTGTTCCTGTAGAAAAGAACATTGCTGCTTGTTATCTGGTCTATGAAATTCCCTGAAATCCTTGCCAGAAGAGTCTCTCCCTGTGAAAACTGGGATTTCATGTCTGTTTCAACTGCTGAAATTTTAGGGAGGATTAAAATTAAGAAAATTGCAAGAAATAAAAAAGATTTTGATGGAAAAAGATTTGAACCATTCATAAACGATTAAAATAAAAGAGGTTAATAAAGTTTTATTTAATAGATTTTATCCTTTTCGCCTACGATGTCGTCTAAATCTACGATGTCGTCTGAAATTTCTTCCATTATCTCTATTTTTTCCTTTTCCCATTTTTCTAAAAATAAAATAAAAAATGATTAGACCTGCAATACCAAAAGCAATATAAGAATTAGTATAGAAGCCTGACTTGTAAAATAAATAGCCTACAATCAAAGATACTAAAGCGATAAAATCTAAAAAAATAAATATTCTCCTTCTTCTTAACATTTCTCTATAATGTATAACATCTCGAAAATTAGCCTTCCCATGCATTTGTAAATTCATCTTTTGTGTATCAAAATCAGTTATATCTTTCATCTTATTTACTCATGTCCTTCAGTTTTCTGAGAACATCATCCAATTCTTTCTGCGCTCCTGATTTTATCCTTGCCAGGGGTCTTCTTAATGGCTGTTGCTGGAAAGGTAAAATTCTTCTTTCAGGAGGCCTTGTCATTGGCCTTTGGTATCCTGGAAAAAATGGCGGATAATGCGGAGGCATTGGTCTTTGCCCGGGCTTGCTGCTTCCAGACTTCATTCTGTGCCAGGACATTCGCAGCCTGTCCCGGAAAATTATTCCCAAAACAACCAGGATGATTAGAATTAACAAAGCCCATATCCACCATGTTCTCCAAATGCCTGTTCCTTTCTTTTGGATGCAGCAAACATCACTGCCAATAGTGCAAGAATAAGAAGATTCCTGCTCATCGCCTGAGCATTGTCCTATCCTGCATGTTCCGCTGTTCAATTCGCAGTCAGAAATTTCCTGATTCCTGACGCTGCAAGATCCATCAATGCAGCAAGTTTCTCCTGTTCTTAAGTCAGAACTATCAAGATCTGTTCCTCCGATGCACTCTTCATTAGAAGAGCATATATTTCCACCTATTTCCGAACAGGTCTGAACAAGAGCCGGAGTTGTACAACACTTATATAAAGAAGGGCAATCAAATTCAGCCAGGGTTTCTCCTTGGCTTGAACTGCATTCTGCATTTGTTGTGCAATAATAACCTGAATTTTCGCAGTCTGGAAGATCTCCTGTTCCGCCTGTGCCTGTTAATCTGGGCCACAAAGCCGCAAGTATGAATGCTGTATTTCTTATGTTGTTTCCCCAGCATCCGTTTGTGTCCTGAACGGTTAAAAGCCAGTTTTTTGAATTTGTTTTTTCCTGCGGAGATTCACTTTTAAGAGGATAAAGCGCGAGTGCAGTATCATAAAATTTGTCTCCCGATTCCATCCACCATTGGTTGTTCTTCTGTTTTGAAAGAAGAGAAATCTCAAATTCTGTGTTTGCTGTCAGTGCGTAAAGGAAACTGTCTGGCAAAAACCTCTGATTGTCTTCTGCGAGAGTAATCAGATAAGGCAGATAAGAAGAAACATCTTTGTTTAATGAATCAAATGCGAGAGCTGCCCAGGCACTTGCCTCGTAATTGCAGGAAGCTCCGGAAGCTCCTTGGGTGAAACAATAAGATTCAACTTTTTCCTTTGTTGTTCCTCCTGGAGCTGCAGAATTTGTCTTGTCAAGAACATGGATTGTTGAACTTGTAGATTTCTTGAAAAGAAGGGTTGTCAAAAAATTCTGGTTGCAGGAAATGCTGAATTCTGTTCCGTAACAGGAAGGGGAAACACGCAGCCAGTAATCGCCCTGGGCAAGAACAAGACAGCTTCCGGCATTGCTGCTTATTTTTTTGTCTGCTGCTATATCGACGTTGTAAGACTGGCCGGAATACTTTATTGAACAGCTCGTTTGGTTGGGAGATTCAATCTCCAAAAACCAGACAAGTTCTGTTGGAGTAACATTCCTGGAAATCAGCCATTTTTCACCGTCGCTGTTTCCTTTCAAAGCAAGAACAGCCTGTGCCGTGTATTTCACATCTGTCTTGAATTTTGCATCAGAAGTCAGATCACTCTTGCAATCTCCTGTCGCAAGGGCTGAAAAAACTTTTTCTTCTGAAGAAAGAGTGGAGCATTTTCCTGAGACTTTGTCTTTAAGGCACTGATAAGCAAGGTTAACTTTTTCCTGCTCTGTGTCATTGTTTTGCGCAGCAGCAAGAGAGAGTATGAAAATGCTTAAAACCAAAAATAGGCATAAGAATACCAAGCCTCTACTTCGTCCATGCTTGGCCGAAGTCCTCTTTTTTTTCATGTTATATGAACACAAAGCTTATTTTTAAATATTTTTGAGATGATAAGACATTTGTTTAGTCTCTATTCCTGCCTTTTTTGCTTTTGAAACCGTCTTTGTTTTCTTTTGCGCCTTGCTGCATCAATGTTTTTCTGACCATGTAGCTCGCAGGATTTTTGTAACGAATTTCTTCTTCTGTCGGGATTATGCCTATGCCTTTGTAATAGTCCTTGTCATAATTCGGGGGAGGAACAGGCTTGCCCCTGTAACTTGAAATCAGCTGTGATTTTACATATCCTTCTTTAAGCGGAAGCTCATTTTTTTTGTTCCAATCGTAAAGAGCTTTTTCCACATCTTTCCTGTCCATCCCTATTGACCTGAAAAAATTCAGAATTATGAATAATGCACGCTTTCTTCCGTCGCCTTTTATTCCCTGAAGAATCTTTGCTATGCTTGGAGGAAAGTTTTTTTCAGAGATCTCTTTAAGGGCAATTGGCTTGAAGTCCCTGCTCTTTTTCTCTCCTTGTGACTCTGATTCAGGATGCTGTGTTTTATACCAATCAAGCGCTTCTCTCAGCAGTTCTGAAGCTTCTCCTGGCTTTGAATTTGGCATAAAATCCCTGATTTCTGCCTTGAATGGATCTGCATCTTTCGGTTGGAAGTCATGGAGTTCTTCTGGCTTGAGGACAATGCTTGCGAGTGAAGTCTTCTCATGGAGGGAATAGGGCATCCTGAAAAGATGCCGAGGAGAAACAAGAATCAAGTCTGGAATCACTTCTTTTGGCGCCTGAAAATCCTTCACATACTTGTTCGGCTTTGTCATCTCTGTTATTTTTTCTATAAGCTCTTTTTTTATGGTCTCCATGATGTATTTAGTGATTATTCTGGGCCATTCTGGAAACATGTCTGAAGTTTTGTTGTTGTGGATTGACTGCGGAAATGCTTTCCAGGGTATTATAAAATGAAAACCCTTGCTTCCAGAGAATTTCAGCCCAAAATTTCTGACCCCATGAAAATTCAGGACTTTTATCACGAGTTCTGCCATTATCTTGCTGTAATCAAGGTATTTGGAATCAATGTCTATGAGAAAATCCCAGCCGCTTCTGAGCTCGTTTGCCTGCTTTTCATTCATTCCTGTGGAAATTTTCAATGGATCTGTCCACAGCTCTTCAGAGCAATGAAAGCTCGTTGTCCCTTTTTTGACCATTTCAAAAATATCGCCAGGATATTGGAAGGAATCAGGGCGAGTTCCGAAAGATTCCATCATGTAGCTGGGAGCTATTTCCCTGTTTGAGGAAAAAGAAAAGATAGCCTTCTGTATATCTTTCCTTGAATAATAGAGCTGAGTTATTTTTCTTATCCTTTCTTCTTTTATTGACCTTATCTGTTCTGAAGTTGAAGAATTTTCAGAAGATTCCATTTGGCTTTCCTGCTTCTTTTCCTCTTCGATTTCTCCCATTTTGTCAATTTTATTGCGAGTTAGAGAACATTTATATAATTACTCTATCCAGAAGAACCAAAGTTCTTCCGCACCATCTCCTTTAAATATAGTCAATAATAACAATACTTAAAAGCAGAACTAATTTTTTAAGAATAATGGTTTTGCAATCATATAAATTAAAATGTTAGTCAAACTTGAGAATCCGCTTCTCTTTTCCAGGATTGTGGAAATAATTTCAGAGCTGGTAACAGAAGTCAAGATAAAGGTTGATCATTCCGGTTTGAACATAACTGCAATGGATCCTGCAAATGTTTCAATGGTGAGATTTTTACTTCCAAAAACATCTTTTTCAAAATTCGAAACAGGAAACGAGGTTCTCGGAGTAAATCTCGACAGCCTGAAAAGAATCCTCAAAAGGTGCAGTCTGGGAAGCTCTTTGGTCATGGAAAAGCAGGACAATCTTCTCAACATACAAATTCTGGACAAAATAAGAAGGACTTTCAATCTCAGCCTCATAGACATAGAGAGCGAGGAAAAGGAAATGCCTCACCTTGAGTTCAGCTCTGTCGTAGAACTTGACTCCAATGATTTCATAGATTCTGTTGAAGATTGCCTTGTTGTTGCAGACGCTTGCTCTTTTGTTGTAAAAGACGGAAAGTTTTTCATAGAGGCCAAAGGACTAAACAGCGCAATGTCTGAGTTTTCAGGAGACGAGGCAAAGATTTCTGCAGAAAACTGCAAGTCCAGATACAGCTTGGAATACCTGCAAAAGTTTGTGAAAGCATCAAAGCTTTCTGATAAAACAATACTGCGTTTTGCAAATGATCATCCTTTGAAGATTGATATAAAGAACGAGTTTCTTGAGATTTCTTTCCTTCTCGCGCCCCGTGTGGAAACAGATGACTGAAACCGAGACTAATTCTAAATATTGGTGATAAACATGGTTTGAATAGAGGATAAAGTATAATATTTATAAATAAAGATATCTTAATGGATAAATGGGTGTTTTGAAAGAAAGAGGCGGACAGGTAACTATATTTATTATCATTGCAATCATAATTATTGGTATTGTTCTAGCCATTTATTTCCTTGTTCCAAAAGCTGAGACAGGAGCTGTTTTTGATGCGAAAAATCCTGCCGGATTTATGCAAACCTGTCTCCAAGACCAGATAGAAAGCACTGTGAAAACTCTTTCCCTGAATGGCGGAAGCATTGACCCTGAACAATACCTTCTTTATGAAAACAGCAAAGTGGAATATCTTTGTTATACTTCAGAATATTACAAAACCTGTTCTGTACAAAGGCCGCTCCTCAAGCAGCATATAGAAACTGAAATAAAAGAAGATATTTCTGATGAGGTTGCCAATTGCTTCAGCACTCTCCAGGAAAATTACAAGGGAGAGGGATATACAACCGATATGCAAACAGGAAAAACAGTCGTCGAGCTTCTTCCAAAGAGAATTGTTGTAAGGTTTGAGAATTATACTCTCAGAGTATCAAAGGGAGAAACAGCAAGGTATGATTCTTTTAATGTGATTTTGAACAATAATCTTTATGAATTAACCAGCATTGCAAATAGCATAATTGACTGGGAATCAAATTATGGGGATGCGGAGACAACGGTTTACATGACATATTACAAAGACCTGAAAGTTGAGAAAAAGAAGCAGCAGGACGGAACAACAATATACATCCTGACAGACAGGAACAACGATGATAAGTTCCAATTTGCATCGAGGAGCGTTGCCTTTCCTCCAGGCTACGGAGCATCGGGAGTAGCGACAGGTTAAGATGAAAATAAAAAGAGGCTTGAAAATTTTAATATAAAAATGGGTGAAAATGTTAAAGTAAAAAGAAATTGGTCGTTGATAATATTTGTTCTATTAACATTAACTATTTTTTTCTTAATATTTGCAAATCAAAAAGTTTCTGCTGTCGGAGAAATCACATACTGCTGCGAAAAGACAACGACAGGAGCATGGTGCCAGAATTCGCCGCCTGCAGAATGTGCTCAGGGTTTCAGGAAAGCTCCAACATCCTGCGAATCTACTTCTTACTGCAAATTAGGAACCTGTGTTGACAGCCAGGAAGGAACCTGCTTGGAGAATACTCCTCAAAAAGTCTGCCAGGACAATTCAGGAGTATGGGTTGATGGAAAACCAGAAGATATTCCTCAATGCCAGCTCGGATGCTGTTTCATAGGAGATAATGCTGCTTTTGTTACGCAAACGAGATGTAAAAGATTGGCTTCTGTCTATGGAACTGAAACAAATTTCAGGACAGACATAAACAGCGAGGCTGCCTGCATTGCGTCTGCATTTCCATCGGTCAAAGGAGCATGTGTTCTTGACGATGGATTCCAGAGAAACTGCAGGCTTTTGACAAGAGATGACTGCCAAAAATTAGAGGCTGGCTCCACAAACACGAGCATTGAATTTCATGAAGGGCTTTTATGTTCTGCAGAAAGCTTGGGAACAATGTGCGGACCGACACAAAAGACAGCCTGCGTCCAGGATAAAGACGAGGTGCATTTCCTTGACAGCTGCGGAAATCTTGGAAACATTTACGATTTTTCAAAAATAAATGACAAGGAATATTGGAGCACAATAAAGGAAAAAACAGAAAGCTGCAGCCCTGATTCAAGCAATGCTAATTCTGCAACATGTGGTAACTGCAATTATCTTCTTGGAAGTACGTGCAAGGCTTATGAAAGGGGAAATCCCCAGACACCTACAAGGCCGAGCGTTGGAGATTTTATCTGCGCAGATTTAAGCTGCAAATATCAGGGAAAAACATACGAGCATGGGGAGACATGGTGTGGAAGCAATGCAAAATCAGTGGATAATAAAAACAGTCCCGGAAGCTCTGATTTCAGGCTTGTCTGTTACAATGGAGAAGTCAGCGTTGAGCAATGTGCGGCTTTCAGAGGAGAAGTCTGTTTGCAAGATGACATAGATGGATTCAAAGTTGCGCAGTGCGTTGTCAATAAATGGCAGGATTGCGCTGTTCAGGAAAACAAGAAGGATTGTGAAAATTCAGACCAGAGAGATTGTCTATGGCTGGAAGGAGAAAGCCTTTTGAGAGATGATAAGGGAAAGTTATTTGTCGTAAATAAAGACGGAGAGCTTGTTCAGGGAAAAGGATACAAGGGAGCGGCATGCGTTCCAAAAAATCCTCCCGGATTTGATTTCTGGAATGCTCAGGGAGAAGCTGAACAATTGTGCATGATTGCAAATGAAAATTGCATAGTAAAATTCCAAAAAGGATTGCTCAGCGGATGGGATTGCAAGGAAAACTGCGAGTGCCTTGGAAAAGACTGGGAAAAAGAGAGGAACAACGTATGCCTTGCACTTGGAGACTGCGGAGCTGCTGAAAATTATATTGGTATTAAAGGTTTCAACAATGAAAGCGCAATAAAAATAACAAAAGACTTTAAACCATCACAATAAAAAATGAATCTTGCAAGCATTTTGAAAAGGAAAAAAAAGGGGAAAACCCTGGCACTGAGCCAGGCATTCAGCATCATATTAAGCACGATAGCATTCGCATATGTTATTGCCAGCGCGTTTCCCGTCGTTGGGGCGCAGACAAGTGGAATATGTGTGTATTCAAAAGAATCTAGTAAATCTCCTCAAACTATTGAGTTGCCAGTTGGGATGACTGTTACTGAATATTGTGAGCCTTATATAAAGGGTGGCTGGCCATGCTATCAAATTTCTTGTACGCAAATAGAAATACCATCTAATCTCCCAACTAATCCTCGAAATGATTATTCATCTTTAACACCTCAACCAGCTGCAAGCACCCCTAATCCTGCGGCAGGATTGTCTCAGATTGCATCTACAGGAGCTTCATTAGCTGCAGGGGGAAAAGGTGCGGCTGGAGGCGGAGCACCTCCATTGTATGGGGTATCTCCAGGGGACACATTTCCTGCAGGGAATTCTCCATTAATGAAAAGCGACGGAACTCCTGTGAACGCAGCAGGAACTGCTAAGGTGGGAGGTTTTCTTGGAAAAACAGCAATACCTGGATTCAAAGGGTATAGTCTAACTATCGGAGAATTGTTAGGGACAGTAGCATGGGCTGCAAGTATTTATGCGGGTATGAAAATTATCACAGGTTTATTTGGAGCAAGCCCTGAACTGTCAAACGCACTGTCAGCTGGAGCCTCTGTTGGTTTTTTAGCAGCTAAGATATCCAGCCAGCTTGGTTTATCTAAATTAATAGGCACTAAATTATTTGGAATGGTTGCTAATTTTGGATGGGTAACATTTGGAATTGGATTTGCAGTCGCAGCCCTTGTTTTTATTTTTACATTCAAGCAAACAAGATATGACCTTGTTGCATTCACCTGCTCTCAATGGGAAGCTCCGATAGGAGGAAAGTACTGCGTAGAATGCAACAAGGGAGATTTTCCATGCACAGAATACTCGTGCAGAAGCCTTGGGCAGGCATGCGAGCTTGAAAATGCAGGAACAACAGAAGAGCTCTGCGTCTGGAAAAATCCCAGAGATGTTACTCCTCCAATCATCCAGCCATGGACAGAAACTCTTACGACGGGATATGAATACATCCCAGACAACACGGTTTCTCCTCCAGACAAGGGAGTGAAGATTGTTCCTGAAAACAACAACAATGGATGCGTTGCTCCTTTCACGCCAATAAGATTCGGAGTTACTTTGAATGAAGCTGCAAAATGCAAGGCTGATTTTTCCAACAAAGGAAACTTTGACGAGATGAGTTTCTTCTTCGGAGGGAGTTCAACGAGCAAATACAACCACAGCCAGACAATAAGCCTTCCAAGCCCCCAGGCATTGGCTACAGAAAACATAACTCTTGAAAACTCAGGGCAATTCACGATTTATTCCAGATGCCAGGACGCAAATGGAAATTCAAATACCGCAAACTTCGTCTTCAAGTTCTGTTTGGATGAAGGGCCTGATACAACTCCACCTTTGATAGTCACGACCAGCATCCTTAACGGTTTCCCTATAGCATTTGGGCAAACTTCTGTCGACTTGCAGGCATTTGTTAACGAGCCTGCAGAATGCAAGTGGAGCAGGATTGACAAAAACTATGATGAAATGGAAAACCAAATGTCCTGCAACACAAATGTCCTTGAATTTAATTCACAGATGCTTTATGAATGCTCAACAACCCTTACAGGATTAAACGATGGAGTAAAGAACGAGTTTTATTTCAGGTGTTTGGATCAGCCTGAATTAAAAGGAACAGCCAATGAAAGCGACAGGAATGTAAATACTCAATCGTACAAATTCACCCTTGTGGGAACAAGGTCTCTCGTGATTGATTCTGTAAAACCAAACGGAACAATAAAAGATTCCACAGACATCGTAAAAGTCACTCTTGAGGCAGAAACCTCTGCCGGATTCAGCGAGGGAATGGCATTGTGCTTTTTCAGCGAAACAGGGGATGAGGGAAGCTTTGTGGAATTCTTCAATACAGGAACTAATAAACATTCACAGGACTTATATCTTCCAGAAGGAGATTACACTTACTATATAAGATGCACAGACCTTGGAGGAAACACAGACAACAAGGCAACAAGCTTTTCGGTAGAGTCTGATTCAGATGCTCCCATAGTAGTAAGGGTTTTCAGGGAAGAGAATTTCCTGAAGGTAATAACTGATGAAAAATCCAGCTGTGTTTATAGCACCTCATCGGGAAATGCCTGCAGTTATCTTTTCGAAGACGGAATTGCAATGAAGTCACTGGAAGACAACAACAAGCACCAGATAGCATGGGATCCTGACAAGACTTTCTACATAAAATGCGAGGATGAATTCGGAAACCAGCCATTGCCTAACGAATGCAGCATAATTGCCAGGCCTTTTGGGAAATAATTTTATAATTAAAGCAGCACAGAGAATGTCGGGATGTCAAAGAATTTTATAAGAAGTTTTTATTATTTCTTTTCGAGCCTTTCTGATGCGGGACGAATTTCAAATTCAAATTTCTCTGGGTCTCCTCCTGGAGAACTCCAAACAACTGTATAAATTCCATATCCTGCATATTTTGGCAACTCCTTTGCAAGCAATCCTTTTCCAATGTATATTGCTTTAAATGGCGGGGAAGTTATTGAATCCTCTAGAAGTTTCTCTCCTTTGGGGGTATAAAGTTTCCAGTTTACTTCCCTCATGCCTTCTTCCTTAAGCGGATTATATAAAAAAACGAACATAGTTTCATCATCATAAAACTTATCTTTTATTCCAATAAATTCACTAATATCTACTTCGCCATCTTTGTTAAAATCTTCAAAATTATTTGCTGCAAGAGGTACTCCAATTCTTTTTTTTACACTAAGATTGTTTTTATCATTTGAATTTGTCCATTTGCAGCCAAATTCAGGAACATAAGTCACTGGCTGCTGCTGTCCTTGATTGACATTGATTTGAGATCTTCCTTCACGGGCAACTTCTTTTTCGTGCTGCATTCTTGCCAATTCTGAAACCCAACCTCCTACAATTTGGCCTTCGGGCTTATTGCTTAATCCGGGAATCGCCCATCCAAAGAAACTTAAAAGTGTGCTGTTTATTCCCAATCCTTCATCTTTGTTGGGTTTTTCCATGGCCATTTTTTGCTCTGGCGTGCATGGAACATAAACAACATTTGCAGATGGACTTTTTGTGTTTGTATCTTGCTGCGCATAAGCTGGAACAGGTGCTCCAATAGCATATAATCCAAAAATTCCTGCAAGGCCAGCGCTTACTATCTTTCCTCCGGTTCTGCCTAATATTTTTTCAATACCCATTTTATATAAAACATAAGCCCATATTTAAATCTTTCTGTTGTATGTCTTTTAAGAGTAGTAACAATTTTAATAAATTCGGGTGATTTATCCAAATTTTTTCGATCGAGATTTCTTTCAGCATTAAATTAATAAACTTATTCTGGCTTTTTTGCCCATGAGGAATAAAAGAGATAAAAGAGGAATCTTGTCCAAGCTTGGCCAAAATAGGGGGCAGATGCAGCTTCCTTTTGGAATGATTGTTTCCATAATTCTCATCATCGCCTTTCTCGTTTTTGCCTTTTACGCGATAAAGACTTTCCTTGCATTTCAAAATAATGCAAAGGCGGAAAAATTCTTTGCAGACCTTCAGTCAGATACAGACAGGGTATGGAGAAGCTCAAGAAGCTTTGAACAGCAGCAGTACCTTATACAATCAGGGGCAGATTTTGTATGCTTTGTGGATTTTTCTTCTGATTCAAAGGGAGAAAATTCTGCTTTTTATCAGGAACTGGAAAGGGCAGATTATGAAAATGAGAATCTCGTGTTTTATCCTGTGAAGATCAACGGACATGAATCAAAGGAAATAACACATCTAGATATAGGGAAGACCACGGATGAAGAAAATCCTCTGTGCATAAAGAGCGTTAATGGAAAGGTTTCTCTCGTGCTGAAAAAAGAACTTGGAGAGGCATTGATAACAATAGAAAGGTAGATACATTTATATAGACATATCAATATTAATATATCATATGATACAAAAATGTAACTATCTTAGAGTTTTAGAAATCTTCTTTAAAGAACCCACGAAAATTCATTTTATCAGGGAAATAGGCAAAAAAATTTCACTTGCACAGACCTCTGTCAGGAATTATATCAATGAGATGGAAAAGGAAGGATTAATAATAAAAAAAGAATCAAAACCTTTTGATGGATTTGTATCCAACAGGGAAAATGAAGATTTTATTTCTTTAAAACAAGCTTATAATCTTTATTCCCTTAATAATCTAAAAAAGGTACTGATTCATAACTTGGGACCAAAAGCCATTATCTTTTTTGGGTCTTATCAGAAAGGAGAAGACATAGAGAATAGCGATATAGACCTACTCGTTGTCAGCAGGATAAAAAAAGATATCAATTTTGGAAAATATGAGGGGAATATTATGAGAAAAATACACATTACCTTTGTTAAAGACATTAATAATCTTGGGGAAAATTTAAAGAGCAATATAAAAAACGGGTGGATTTTATATGGAAGAATCTGATAGTGACATATTCAGAACAAGCAAGGACAGGGAAAGAGCGAGAGATTTATTTGAGATGGCTAAAGAAAGATCAGACATAATAATAGCATCAATTCCCAAAAGTGTTCCTTATAAATTATTGGAAGAATATTATGAAATCTCTGTCCAGCTCATGACTTCTTTAATGTATCTCGAGGGTTATAAAACATTGAGCCACATTGCTTTGATAAGGTTTTTATCAAAATTTGAATTTAATGTAAAAGAAATCGAAATTCTAGATAAGATGAGAAAATTCAGGCACGGAACTGTTTATTACGGAAGAAAAGAAAGTGGAAATTTCTACATAAATCATCAGGAAGAAATTAAAAAGACTGTTGACAAACTATTCAGCTGTATAAAAAGGAGATTGGAAGTCAAAAGAACCAATGAAAGAGGATGAATAAAAAATGCGGAATTTAGATAAAAAAAGAGGCAAAAAAAATAAGAAAGGATTTATCCAGATATCTTACGCGTGGCTGTTTGCAATAATCCTTGGAGCAATAATCTTGTTTTTTGCTATTTACGCTTCTGTAAGGCTGATAAAGACAGAAACGACTGTCTCTGGAACAGAAACAGGAAAAGAGATTTCTGTTCTCCTGAATCCCCTGGAAACAGGATTTGGCGAGGAAAGGACAACCCAATTATCAATAGCTGTTGAAAGCAGGCTGAACAACGGCTGCGAAAATTTTGGTAATTTTGGAGAACAGAAGATAAGCGTTTCGCAGAAAAAAGGCAGGGAATTTGTGGATACAAACATAGAACAGACCTCTTATAACAAATACATCTTTTCAAACAAAAGCGTCCAGGGAAAGAATTTTTACATCTTTTCAAAGCCCTTTAAGTTTCCTTTCAAGGTTACTGATCTTATTTTCCTGACTTCTGCAGAAGAGAAATACTGTTTTATTGATTCTCCTGAAAAAATCCAGGAAGAACTTACGAGCTTGAACCAGGCAAACCTTTTCACAGAGAACTGCCCTTCAGGCGGCATAAATGTTTGCTTTGAATCTTCATCAGGAGAATGCGATATTTCTATAGACTTAAATGATAAGTCTGTAAAAAAGAACGATGGAAAAGTTTATTTTGAAACAGACGCTTTGATGTACGCTGCTGTCTTCGCCGACAAGGAGATTTATGAATGCCAAGTTCAGAGATTAATGAAAAGGCTGAAATGGCTTTCTCTGATTTATAATGATAAAGAGGCTGTTCTTTCAGAAAGAGGATGCCCTGCAGATGTCAATCTTTTGTCTCTGGCAGATTCTGCATCTTCCCTAAAAGATTCCTCTGACCTTGTGATTGTGAAGTTTGCCGCAGACGATGCAGAGGAGGAAAATAAAAGAGCTTATTGTGGGTTGTGGTGAAAAAAATGTTGATGGAAAAAATGTCATATAAAAAATAAAAATGTTAATAGAAAAATTATCTGAGGTGATAAGAACAATAAATGCTAAATGTTAATAATAAAATAAATTATTATGAGGTTGGACTTATTAGAATATGAAATTAAAGAATAAAAAAACTAACAAAAAGGCGCAGATGAAGGTGCAGCAGATGGCATTCATGCTCATAGCTGTCACAATTTTTCTTGTTATGGCAGCCATGTTCATTCTTGTAATAAGGTTTTCAAGCCTGCGCGATACAGCCGGATTGCTGGAAGAAAAAAACGCCCTTTTGCTCGTGTCAAAGGTTGCTGACAGCCCTGAATTTTCATGCGGAAATGCCTTTGGAACAACTATGAGCAATTGCATAGACATGGACAAGGCAATGGCATTGAAAGGCAGATTACGGGATTATTCTGGATTTTGGGGAATAGATGGCCTGGAGATAATGAAAGTCTATCCTAAAAATACAGGCACTGCGGCAGGAGCAGGAACAGAATGCAATCCTGAAAACTATCCTGACTGCGGAAAAATAACCATCTTAAGTCCAAGTGCAGGGACAGGAGTCTCAAATTTTGTTTCCCTCTGCAGGAACGAGCAGGAAGAAAACAGCAGCCTGGTTTACGGAAAATGCGAAATAGGGAGGATAATTATCACATATGGAAGTTGAAATAGGGGTTAAAATAATAATTGATAGGAAAATGTTAAATGGGAATAGAGGGATGTTAAAGTGGTAATGCTAATAAATGTTGATAATAAAATAAATATGGTAAACCAGATTTGATAAGATATGATATCAAAAAGTAAAAGAGGCCAGGAAGAGATAGTTGGATTTGCGCTTATAGTGATAATAGTCTCCATAATCCTGGTTTTTTTCCTTGTTTTCTCGCTGTCAGACAAGACAGAAGCAGACAGCTATGAAGCTGAAAGCTTTTTGCAAACGGGCTTGCATTACACAAGCACTTGTTCAGAGAGCGGAAGATATCTCCAGATTCAGGACCTGGCTTTTTCATGTTATACTGGGAAAAAGTGTGAAAGTGAGGAAGATTCCTGCGCTGCTTTGAACAATACCTTAAAAGACATTTTAAGGGAAAGCTGGCCTGTTGGTTACAATCTCCCTGCAAAGGGCTACAGGCTTGAGATTACTGCAGAAGAAAGCACAATTTTGTCTATTGAAGAAGGGAACATCACTTCGAGCTATAAAGGAGCCCAGCAATTGCTCTCAAAGGGAAGAGCTCCCATAAAAGTGTTGTTCAACCTTTATTATTAATGTTATTTTTAGTGCTATAATAAACATAGTCAGAGAATAGTTAATGAAAGGTAGATAATCAGTGCCAATAGCTACATCTTAATAATAAATGATTTTCATAATAACATTAAATTAAATCTCCAGATTTATAGTCAGTTTTTCTATGGCCAGTTCAGGCTTGTGCCTTGTCCTGTTTTTGGTTTTTTCTTGCACGAGCCTTATGAATCCGAATCTTTCAAGAAGCTTTATGTCATCATTTACTGTCTTGAAGTTCCTTCCGAGCTTTTTTGCAAGGTCGTAGAGAGATCCTGGTTTCTGGGTTTTAAGAACATGCAAGAGCCTTGCCCTTTCGTTGCTTAGAAGCCTCCTTAAAGCAGAAAGGCCCTCAAAATCGTAGTCTTCCTTGGAGAGGAAAAAGCCTTTTTTCAGCAATGAAAAAGCTCCCCCTGACTGGGTTATTGAAATTTCCCTGGTTTTTGAAGCGACCATATTAAAGTTTTGTCTTTTGAATATTTCCTCGGCGTTTTAGCGTATATCCCCTATATATGGGTTCTTTGAATATATATTATTGATAAAACCATATATATTAATAAATCTTTCTTTTCGCTGGTTTCTGAAAACCTTCAATCACTGTATTAATGGTATAGTAACAACATAACGTTTATAAATAAAACCAGGAAAAACAAGGGTTTTGGAGGAGAAACCTTAATCCTGAATAGCAAGCTTTTTAAAGAAAATTTGGCTTTCCCTTTTACACCGACGACACCCATGGGGGTGTTCTCAATAGGGGTTAAGAATATCATATTCACGACACGGTAGCTAACCCTATGGCTATCTTGTTGATGGAAGTTGTCCTTGACAACTCTTTATAGAGTTGAAAGGAGGTTGAAAAGAGAGAAATATGAAATTAAATTTTAGGAAAATCGCTGCAATTGCATCGAGCGTTTTAATGCTTGGTATGACTGCAGGACTCGCAGCTGCTGCAAACTATCCAGCACCTTTTGTTGTTGGAGGTTCGCCAAACGTAGCTATAGTATATGGAGCTAGTGCGGCACCTTCAGACATGACTGCTGCAGGAAGTATTGCAACAAGCCTTAGCGGATTTGTAACAGGAACTGGAACAACAGTTAGTGGAGGAGACAGTGCGAGGTTAGGAAAAAGTTCTGATGAAGTAAACCTTGGAGATGGAGTTGATACTGAATTTGGAACAACTGTGGATGAAGATGAACTAGTAGATTTGCTAGCTGACGGAACATACACAGATGATGACAATACAGAATATGACTACATCCAAAAAGTCACTCTTGGAACAAATCTTGATGTTACGCACTTTTCTGACAGCGATTATGATGATATTATAGGTGCATCCGATAGGACACCTACAGTAGGTATCAGGATGACTTCAAGTGTCCATGTATTGAACTATACATTGGATTTTTCAACTCACCCTGCATACAACGCTGCAACACTTGAAACAACAACTATGCGTTTGATGGGAAGAGATTACTATGTTTTGGATGTTACAAATGGTACAACAAACAAGACAACATTCCTGGACAGCGCAAACTCTGCTGTAATAACAGAAGGTCAGACTTCAACAGTTAGTGGAAAATCTGTTGGCATTAACTTTATCTCTTCAACAGAGGTAAGACTTGATGTAGACGGAGCAATCACGAATAGTTTGGTGGAGGGAGCAACATACAAACTGGCTGACGGAACATATGTTGGTATTAAAGATATCTTGTATGATTCAAAAGAAGCTGGTATCAGTAAGGTTGAAATCAGCATAGGCACAGGAAAGCTTGAGATTGACCATGGATCAAGCATAGAACTCAATGATGATACAGTTGAGGAAATCGTTGGTTTCGTGACACAAGACTCTTCGGAGAAGCTTGACAAGATAGTCCTTATGTGGACAACCGAAGATGAAGAATACATTTCACCTGTAGCTTCGTTGACAATGCCTGGATTTGAAGTATTGAAGCTATCAATGACTCCCCACACCGGAATTGGAAGTGGAGAAGTGACAGAAATTGATGGAGGTTCTGATACTATAGAGGTACAGACAACCATCAAAGATGGGGCTGTAACAATCCCTATCCTTGGAGCTAACTCCACAGCAGAATTTGCCACAATTGGTAAAGATTCCACTAACA
>JBBTAK010000039.1:0-12454 GCA_038044245.1 Nanobdellota archaeon | reverse complement strand
TTATGTAAGGAACAGGGAATACACGGGCGGATATTTCAAGACAACTTTTTATTTTGAGGATTATTCTGGGAAAGTTGACTCGCAGAGCCAGACATATTACATTCCTCCAAGAGAGGAAAAAACCTTTGTCTACAGAGATGTTTCCCCTCCTTCATACAAGTACAGAGCATGGAGATATGAAGTTGCTCCCTTGGCGAATGAGCCAAAAAACACAGATTACCGGGATTCTTCATACAACGTAGTTTATTCTGACAGCCATTTTCCAGGATATTATTCTGGTTATCATTCCGGCTATTATTAGAAGTAACTATTTTTTAAGTGAAAAAATAAGGCATAAACATCGAGGGAAAAGATATATTTTTCCGAATAGAAATGTTTAAAAACTGAATCTTTCTTTAGAATTTAGAAAATAAACTGAGGTGAAAAAGAGGCTGATGAAAATGAAGAATATGAAGAATGGTGAGATGAAGAACGGTAAAAATGGATTGAAGAACGTCAAGGTTGAGGTAAAAAACCCTAAAAAAATCGAGGAGATTGATGTTGAAGCAGGAGAGGAGACAGAAGGACTCGATGAGTTTGAAGATACGATAGATGGTTTAGAACTCGACGAAGGCCCTTAACCTTTAATTTAATGCTAATTCTTAATTTTAATTTTTATATTCAAGTACGACCCGATTATTTTCCCTATCCAATTCTTCAAAATTGGTATTTATAAAAAACTCTAGTTCATTGATGCTTTTCTGAAAAACAAAGAGGTTGGTTATCCATATTCTTCTGCCGCTTCCTATGTCTAAGGGCTCTGTTTTTATCTCTTTTATAATTTCTCCATCTGCATAGATTTTTATTGCTGCTCCGGAAGAATCTTTAAGCCCCTGGTTTCTTATAGTGAAGTTCACATTCAGGTATCTGCCTTCCATAGTTGCAGAAACATTTTCAAAGGCAAGGTCAGGCAGGCTTGGGAAAGAATAAAGCTGGTTTATGGTATCGGGAATATCCTGGCCTATTGTCTGGCTGCACTTGCTGATATTATACATTATATTGTTTGGATTTTCAGAATGGTCAAAGCCAAGGGCATGCAGCAATTCGTGTATTCCCACATTGGGATTCTCGCACTTCGATTCTCTTATGAGACTTATTGCTCCTCTTCTGATAACGTTAAAGTCCCCCGCATTTGTTATGTTTATAGGCCCGCCTTCCCCTGCAATGAACAGGTTTCCTTCAAACTTTGCCTTGCTGTCGCAGGTTACAGAAATTTCCTCATTATCTGCCACAGAATAAAAATTCAATATCGTCAGGTTTTCAATTATTTCAAAGGAATTCTTCATTTCATCTGATTTGGAAATAGGGCATCCCTGGATCCTGTATGAAATATCTTTTTCCGGATATCTCATATTTTCATAGAACTGCATGCTGGCATTTCCGTAATTGCCAAGGCTGAAATTTGAATTTCTAGACTTAGTAGTTCCAAAATCTATCGTTTCAAGTGGAAACACCCAGTAAAAGAACAGCAACAAGACCAGTATAACTGCGCCAATAGAGGTAATTACCTCTTTCAATGCCATTCATGAGCTTAAAATCAGATTGTATATAAAACTTGTTGATAAACATGCTTGCAGCTATCTTAAAAAATAAAAAATCAAAGGAAGTTTTGGTGCGCCTTCAGTATTCTTCTTCAATGCCAGGGGATGCTTCATCAGATTCATCTCCAGAAAAATCTTCATCTACTGTCTCTGTTTCTTCTGTCTCTCTCTCGGAAAAAGGCTGCTCACCCTTCTTTTTTTTGCTCTTCATTTTGACCTTCTTCGGCATCAAGATATACCAATTGCTGGTTTTTTAAAGATTTTGGTCGGGAAAACGCCCCAACCGAGCGAGGCGGGGGCGTAGGAGAGTCATTTTAAGAAGTACTCAAGGGGATACCTATTGTTTAATAGAACTTTATCCCAATGAGTAATCAAGACGTCTTTAATCTTGTTTTTTGGAATTATAGATAAAATTTTGGATAAAGTTTGCCTGTACTCTAAGTGAGTTTGACTAAGAAAATGCACTAGGATCCTGTTGTCTTTGGAAATAGCATCTGAAAGGATTTTTGGGGTTTTTTGTAATAAGTTATAGAGTTGATTAGATCCTTCTTTATCAGAACATTGTATTAACAAGCAAGTGGTTTGTAAAGTGAACTTGCTAGTGCCTGGTTGTGCAATAATTGCAGAAAAATAACCAGAGTTTAATAGGTTTTTTCCGTGGTAATGAACAGAATCGTAAGGAAGTTTCAATTTGTTACTAATTTCATAAAAAGAATCTCTTCCGTGACCTTGAGCCATATACTTCATAATATCTACATCTGTTGATTTAATTTTGATAATCTTTTCATCAATTTTGGGAAGAGGCAGTTGTAGAGCTAGATTAAAAAAAGATACTTTTGGGAATATAAGTTCTGAAATTTTAATGTCCTTATAAGCAAATTTCTTAAGATATTCCTCGAATTCAGATTGTTGTTCTTGAGTTTTGAAAAAACACCAGACTTGATAGGTATGTAATCCACTTAGTGTAATCAGTGAAAATACTGGTTTTTTTGAGATTATTTGTTTCTCAAAATCTTTATTTTCTTCCTCAACCTTTACAAAATAAATCTTTTTGATAAAGGGTATTTTCTGCCAATTTATTATAGCGTCATATCTTGAAATGTACCCCTCTTCTTCAAGAAATTTTAAACGCTTGATTATAGTTGCTTTTGAAACTTTCAGTATTTTTGCCAGATCTTTTACTGAAAATCTTGCATATTTAAGTAAATATTCAAATAAAATCTTATTTTTGACATCCAAATTCATTTCTTTCAAAATGGTTTTCTATTTATAAATCTTGCCAAATTGTTTACTTTTTCAATAAAAAACCTTAAATAATTAAGACCTAAGCAAGAAATATGGAAAAATCTCAAAGATATCATGAAGCTTGGAAAAGGCTTAGCAGAGCCTCCATAGATTTTTTCCACTCTAAAAAATTTCCTCCGAAAAAACATGAAAAAGTAATGAAGAAATTATATGAAAAAGAACGAGAAATATATAAAAAAGCTTTTGATGAGGCATTTGATGAGAGAGACAAAACACGTAGAAAATGGGCAGAAGAGCATCGTGCAAGTATTGAAAATCTTCTAGAGTCTATTAGAAAAAAAGCAGAAGAGGGTATTGATAAAATTGTAGTTAATATAAGAGGATCAGCAGATTCCTATGAAGAATGGACAGAAACTGAAATGACTTATGAAGTATATAATCCTAAAGAAAAAGATTCCAATAAATATCTTGCAGGTCTTGAAATAACTGAAACTTATCACGAGCCAGTTGATATATAAAAAACTTTCCTACTCCCAAATTGGGAATTCGCCCCAACCGGGAATCGGACCCGGATCTATACCGTGACAGGGTATCGTCATAGCCATTAGACCATTGAGGCACGATAAAAGATGAAGATAGTAATTTATAAAGTTTTATTTTAAAGAACTCTGTATTTTCAATGCTGGGTTGATTATATTAAAATTTTTATTTTTTTAATGAAACAATCTTCTTCTTTGCTTTCTTTCCAATAACTTTTTTTCCACCCATGTATTTTTGGAGAACGCTTGGTATCTTCACGGTTCCGTCTTTCTGCTGGAAGTTCTCCAGGATTGCAACCATTACTCTTGAAGTTGCAAGAGCTGTGTTGTTCAGAGTATGCAGCACATAACGCTCTCCAGATTTTGAAATTCCACGAATATTGAGGTCTCTTGCCTGGTAGTCTATGCAGTTGCTAAGGCTTCCTACTTCTCCGTAGGTTTTTGTTGTAGGTCTCCAGACTTCAATATCTTCTGTCCTTGCTTTCCAGTCTCCAAGGTCAGCTGTGCACATTTCAAGAATCCTATAAGGAAGCTTCAGTTTCTTCATAATTTCTTCTGAGTTCTTTCTCAGTTCTTCATAATATTTCCAGGAATCTTTAGGCTTGCAGAAAATAAACTGCTCAACCTTGTTGAACTGGTGCGTTCTCCAGAGCCCTTTCTCATTTATCCCATGGCTTCCGACCTCTTTCCTCAAACACATGCTGTATCCAAAAAGCTTTAGGGGAAGTTGTTCTTCAGGGATTGTCTTGTCAGAAAGCATTCCAAGGATTCCGTGCTCTGCTGTCGGGATAAGATAAAGGTCTTCCCCCTCAATCTTATAAAGAGCTTTCTCAAATGCAACAAGGTCTCCTGCTGCAGCTGCAACTTTTCTGCTCATCATGAGCGGAGGTTCAATAAAAACATAGCCTTTTTTCTCCATAAAGTCTACAGTAAAATTTATCAACGCCCTGTTCAAAAGAGCCAAGTCTTTCTTCAGATAATAAAAGCCGCTGCCGGCAACTTTTGCAGAAGCATCAAAATCCCCCAGGTCAAGAAATTCTATAAGCTCGACATGTGTCTTTGCAGGGAATTTTAACTTTGTTGGTTTTCCAACAACTTTTCTCACCTTGTTGTCTTTCTCGCTTTTTCCAACAGGAACATCTGGATGCATCAGGTTTGGGATTTCCAAAAGCCTTTTGTTCAATGTTTCATAAAGGTCTTTTTCTTCAGATTCAAGCCTGCCCAGTTTCTCAGGTATTTCTCTCGCCTTTTTTATCAATTGAGAAGCATCTGTTTTTTTCTTCTTGGCCTGGTTAATCTGCTCTGAGATGCTGTTCCTCTCGTGCCTTAGCTTGTCTGCACGAAGCTTGATGTCTCTCCACTGCTCATCCAATTTAAGGACTTGATAAACGATTTTTTCATCGCGACCCTTTTTCTTCATATTTGCAATGTACTTGTCTGGCTGCTCCCTAAGATCTTTCAGGTCAATCATTTTTTTGAAAGGGAATAATTATATTTAAAGTTATTGAATAAACTTTAAGTTAAAAGTAGCTATAGTTGCTGGTGCCTGTCCTTGTCTATTTATTTCTTTAAGAATGTAAAGTGCTCTTTCATATGGACTTCTTCCTTTAAAACTAAGAGGCTTAAAACCATTTTCAGTTATACGCATCCCAGGCAAAGCACCCATATTCCTTCTCATCTTTTCAACAATTTCCCCAAAGAAATCCTGACTTTTGTCAAAATCAGCTATCACAATCAAATAATCTTTATCTCTAAAAAGTTCTAGTTCTTTGGCAGATTCTGCTATCTGCATTTCCAATTTTCCAAGCCTTGCTTTTTTAACATCACCCATATGATTGATAAATTCATGCATTCCTTTTTTTGCTTCCGACTTTTTTGTATAAGGTTTGATACCATTGGTCCTTAAATTCTGGTAATTTATTCCTATTGCTACATCAGTCTTTTGTCCGAAAATCTGTTCAGAAAAATCGAAGGAAGCAACGAAAACATATCCCTTCACTTCTCGCATTAAGTTATATAGCGAGATCTATTAAAAGATTTGTTGTCCTAGATTGGTTATTTTTAAATAAGTTTAAAAATAATCTTCCCCAATATAATGCATGGCTTTCACAGACCTTGTTTCCCAGCTAAGTTTGGCTTATCAGGGATTTTTGTCTCTGATTCCTGCTTTCTTCCAGACCTTTTTCAATTTCTTCTTCCTTGCTCTGATGATTTTTCTCTATGCTCTTTTTATCTGGAAACTCCATAATTTTATCTCTGAAAAGAACATTCTTAATCTTGACCTTAGCAGATACAATACTGCAGAACATCCAGCAGTTGCAAAAATAGTCGCTGTAGCCCTTTACTTTTTGGAATATATCATAATCCTTCCTTTCCTCATTTTCTTCTGGTTTTCTGTTTTCGGAATATCTCTGGCTATATTCACAGATCTTGAGATAGGCTCTATCCTTATCATTTCCACAGTTATTGTTGCAGCAATAAGAATAACTTCCTATGCCAGTGAAGACACTGCGAAAGAGCTTGCCAAATTGCTCCCTCTGAACTTATTGGCAATTTCTCTCCTCGTTCCTGGCTTTTTTGATTTTGAAAGGGTTTTGAACAATCTGAACCAGATTCCGGGATTTCTCAGCCAGATTTTTTATTATCTCGGGTTTATAATGGCATTGGAGATAATCCTCAGATTCTTTGATTTCCTTTTTTCGATTTTTGGCTCAGAAAAATAACAGAATAAGAGTTAATCTTTCTGGATTTCGGGATGCTCGCTGCCCCTTGCAGACATTTCCTTCAGCATCTTTATATGCCTCTCTTTTTCCTCTTCATATCCTTTATGGTCTGTCTTGATTATTGCAAGCATCCTTGCAATGTACTCCCCTCCTAAGAAATGAGGTGTAAGAACGTAGCTGGCTCCTTTCTTGTAAAGATTAAAGGCATCATCTATGCTGTGCGCCCTCACTATGACAATTGCATTCTTATTCACGCGCCTTATGTTTTCTATAAGGAAAGAGTTTGATTCAAAATCAGGGATTGTTGAAATTGCAAGGCTTATCTTGTCCAGAGACAGCTCTGCCAAAAGGTCTTCGTCATCAACATCCCCATAGACGCATGGAATTCTCAGTTTTTTCAGATCAGCTATCACATCCGGATTGTAATCAACAACAAGATAGCTTTCTTTTATCTTTTTCAAAACTCCAAGTATGCTGAACCCTATCCTGTTGTATCCAAAAAGCACGGCATTGATTTCCTTTGCCTTCATCCCGTTCTCTTTTATTTTCTTTCTTTCAAAAATAGTGAGATGTCTTGACAATTTCCTGTAGATTTTGTCGGCATAAATTATCATGTAAGTGCATCCGCCTATCGTAATAATCCCTATGAGGGTCATGAGCGAGAGTATCTCTCCTGAAAGATGGCCGACTTTAACTCCGAGAGCCACGAGAATCAGGGAAAATTCACTTATCTGCGCAACGGTAAGGCCTGCAAAAAAACTCGTTTTCTTCGTGTAACCTAAAAGGCCCATAAGAATCATCACTATCAGTGGATTTCCTATGAGAATCAAAAATGAGAAGACTATTGCTGGGATGATAAGATCACCGATATTTCCTATTGTCATCTGTGCCCCTAGGAGAAGGAAGAAAGATATCAGGAAGAAATCTCTCAATGGTTTCATCTTCGAGCTTATTTCGAGGCTGTAGGGAGACATAGAAAGCAAGACCCCTGCGATTAATGCTCCCACCTCAATCGAAAGTCCTGCATAAAAGAAAAGGGATGCCAACCCAAGCCCCCATGCTATCGAAAACACGAAAAGAAATTCCTGGGATTTTGCAAAAAAATCGTGGAATCTCGGAAGGACATAAAGGCTTATTGGAGCGAGGATTGAGACAATTACTATCCCTTTCAGAAGAGTCAGTGCGACATGGCTGGCTATGTTCCCGCCAGAAGAGAGAGAGGAAACAATTATCAGGATTATTATCGCAACAAGGTCCTGGACAAGAAGGAATCCTATGGAAATTTTTCCGTATAAAGTGTAAAGATCTCCTTTGTCAGAAAGGAGCTTCATTATTATTATTGTTGAAGAAAAGGTTGTGGCTATCGCAATATATGTTGATGCCAACATCGAAAATCCGAGCAGGGTCGATATGAAGTATCCCAGAAGAAAGGTGAAGACAATTTGTCCTATTCCTGTAATGAGGGAAATCTTGCCTACTTCTTTTATTACCTTTGGCGAAAGATGCAATCCCACGATAAACAAAAGAAAAGCTATTCCAAACTCGGAAAAAACATTCACCGTGTCTATTCCTGGAAGAATTTTGAGGAAGAGGGGGCCTGCGATTATTCCCGAAATTATGTACCCTATTATCAAAGGCTGTTTCAGCAATCTCACGACAAGAGAAACACCAAGAACAATGGCAATGATAAGGCTTATCTGATTAAAAGTGTCGAGCATGAGCTATTCTTTTTACCTCTTTTTATTATTCTAGTTAAGAGGAATTCTTGATATAAAAAGGTTTCATCTTTTTGCAGCAAATTAACAGTTTAAAGAGGCAGCAAGAACCTTGTTGCTCACTAAAAATATCAGCACAAGATTTAAAAACAAATTTTAAATCCTATCTATAACAGAAAATGCCTAAAGTAAGGATAAAATTAAACAGCACAGAAATAGAGATGCTCAACAATATTTGCGGATCCATAAAGGACATAGCGCACAAGGCAGGAATTGCGATTTCCGGGCCTGTTCCTCTCCCAACAAAGAGACTGAAAATCACAACGAGAAAAAGCCCGTGCGGAAACGGGACAGCAACATTTGACAATTTTGAGATGCGCATCCACAGAAGGCTCATAGACCTGCCGGCAAATGAAAAAGTCCTCCACCACATAATGAGGATGCAGATTCCCAAAAACGTCAACATCAAGATAGAGATGAAGGATTGATTTCTTTTTATTTTTTAGTATAAAACAAGATTAATATTTTAAATTGTTAATCTTAAAAGATAGCATAGCGTCTTATAAATTTTTTATTGTCTATCAGAAAGGGTTAAGCTTTAAAATCTCCGGATTTCTTGTATTTTCAAGCCCCAATCGCATAAGGGTATTGCACGAGATTGGAAAACGGGAAGAACCTAGGTTCTTCTACGATAACATCTCCTAAATGTGCTGCTATGCAGATATGGAGAAGACAAATATCTCGGCCTTTACAGGCATCCAGGTTCGAGTCCTGGTTGGGGCGTTGTACACTTTTGTTCGGTTCCCACTAATAAAAGGGGTAGGGGTAGAACAAAAGCGTTCGGTTCCGGAGTATAGAAAAGCATAAAAGAAAAGGATCTATAATAAGTCTATGAAAATTTCTCAAGTAAAAGTTTTATTAAAGAATCTAAAAAAAGATTTAGATGATGGGTATGGTGGTTATAGCCCTTCCAATAGTCAGGCAATTCAGTACAAAAATCTTTTTAGTTTAATTGAAGGTTTTTTATCTGAACATAGAGAATTTATCCGAAAAGCATATAGTTCTACCTCTACAAAAGGGGAGATGTTGTCTTCTCTAAATTATCTAGAAATTATATTGGAAATGAGGGTAGACGAGCTAAGTGAAGAAGAAGCTAAGAAAAATGCAGAAGTTGTAAAGTTTTTAGATTCTGCTAATGATAAATTGAAACAAGCAGGAGTATCTTTTGAAAATCAAGATTATAGCGGGGTTAGCAATAATTTAAATACCGCAGTTGAATTAGCTCTAAAAGATGCTCTTGATATTCCTAGTACAATAAAAGGAATTAACACTTCTAAAATCATAGATGTTTTAATTAGCTATAAAAAAGGTCCTGTAGAATATTTGAAAGAAGTAAAAAATCATGTTTTAATGGATAATCTGGTAAAACATCAGGGTGTGAGCCCTGTAGAATCAAGGGCCGTGACCGCAATTTCCTCTGTGGAGAATTTGTTTAAGAAACTTAAAGAGCAAATAGTAATTGATGATGAAATCAAGGATAAAATTTGGTCTGGGGTTGAATAACACATCATAAACACAATCAATAATCACTCCAAAAAAAGAACGAAAATGTACATAGTTTGGTTGGGGCGTTCATATAAAATTTATCATGGTTTAGCTTTTGTCCAAAGAAACTGAAAGTATTCTTTAAAAGACTCTGTTGTGTCCTTATTCTTAATTCTGATAGTATGAGGAACAGGATTCCAAAAGGCAAGCAGCGTGATATCTTTAAATAGGACTATTGTTACAGGTATTTTTAGCTTGTTTGAAAGAAATTTTACCTGGGAATTTTTCATTTTTCCTGTTCTTTTGCCATATTCCCTGTCTTTTTCATAGAATAATACTTTAATTGGAATTTTCCTTTCAATTCTTCTTAGGTGAAATGTTGGCCTGTAATAAGGCAAGTTTTTCTCAAAATCTGGCGTTGATCCTATTACCAATAACTCTCTGGCCATTAATTCCTCATCGATAGCTGTTTTCATGCCCTCGTTACCATAAAATACCTGAATATCTGGCTTTTCTGGTTGATCAACTCTTTTTTGTTTTTCTAATTCAATTATGTAACTCTTGATTTTTGTTTCGTTTTCTTTTAAAAGACCTAACAAACGAGATGGATTGACTGCATCATACTGCTGTTTCTTATTAAGAACCTTTACGGTTACTAGACCTTTTTCTTCTAATACTTTCAAACAATGATAGACAAAAGACCTGTTCAACTTAGTATATGAAGCAATATCACTAACTAAGGAGTTTCCTAATTGTATAAGTGCCTCGTAAACTAACAATTCCTGCTTAGTCAGACCTAGTATCCTTTGCTCTTGCTCCATTGATAAACTAAAAAACCCAAGTTTTTAAATTTGTTGTTTTTATAGAAACAACAAAAGAATAAATAACTTCTTTTTACGTTTAGTGGGTATGAAGAATAAAACAACTCGTAGAGACAAGAACGAAGATACAATTTATATCTGTAAGGGGAGTATCAAAGAGAATACATCGGAAATACAGAACCTAGGCCTAGTTGTTGCACCCGTTGCATATGTCATGCTACGGCGCTTGGAATGTGTTGCCTTTCCTCAAGAAAGTGAAGAGTGGGAACAAAAGCTCTGGAAAGGTGGTATTTATACGGGAGATGCTTTTGTAGCATATCCTTCTCCCCACTTAGATGACCATTTTAGATATGTTCATGATTTTTTTAAGAAATATGATATAGATAAGTTTTGCGAACTCAATCCAACTTCTGGGCAGGGGGTATATAAGTTTCGCGATGAAAAATTTGAGCCTTTAGATGGTATTCTCTTCCATCCTGGTAAAGATGGTTTTCCTATGGATTATTGTCATATGACTCTCACATTAAAAAGGACTCTTAATTCTCGATTATGGAAAACAGTTGCAAGGCATCCGGAATTTGTCAATAAAGATATTGCATGGGATTCTCGTCTTTTGGAAGAATATGCACGGTGTTGCGTTTTTCCCCTGTCTAAAAAAGCTATGCCTCTTTTTCTTGGTGCTTTTCCACATTGGGACACTGAACTAGGAATAGCATATCTTACTGAGCTTGATGCTTGGGAAGAAGGCAATTCTGCACTTTTTAGGAAGGAAGAGATTGAAAATCCTTATCGTATTGGTCTTCTAGAGGGGTGTGGCATAGTAATAGGAATAACACCTGAAACATTAGAAGACGCACGTCACCGTTCTACTGAAGTGTGCAATAAATTAGTAGGTATGTCCTATCCAAAAATAGTGGGAGGAGAATTACATGACAAAAGTAAAATATGACTTCAGAATCAAAAGAATCCCAGACTGGAAAAGGGTAGAAGAAGCTAGAAAAAGGCTTTGGGAGAGTAGAAAAACCGAGGACATAACATATGACTATGACGATATGCTTGACGGAGGGCAGATTAATTATTTATTATTGTATCAACCAGCTTCGGTAATCAGAATAGCCGATTGGTACGCAACTTCAGAATATCTCAAAAATAATGCTCCTCTTGAAGTTATCTGTGAAGAATCAAAGCACTCGCAGGTTAAAATTGAATTAGAAAAGTTAATTAAAACTCCACTTGTTAAAAGAACTAAGAAGAATACTATTTTAAATAGAGATCCTTCTCAGGCTGCAGAAGCTAAAGCAGCCCTTTTTGCTGAGGCTCTTTCTGGATGTAAAGGCCATCATCTTCCAAAATCAGAATAAGTTCTTTATTCGCAAACCTTAAATAAATCGCCCTCTTTCATTTCTTTAATGATCAACCTCCAGACAAAGGGCTTTGAGATTCTTACCCAAAAAACAAGGGACGAATTCCAAAAGCTATGGGATGAGTATTCTTCAAAAATTGAGCGCAAGCTGAAAAATGCAGAGTCTTTCAGGATACATATAAAGGAATACAGCCCCGGAGGGAAAACAAAGTTCAGCATACACATGCTTGTGAGTTATGCAGGAAAATCCATAGAAGCAGACAGCTCTGATTGGGATTTGAGAAGGACTTTTCACAAGGCATTCAGCAAGATGGAGCAGGAGATAGAGCACAAGTTCCATGTGAGCGACCAGCATAAGCAGAAGAGATAGATTAAAACACGTCCATAAAGGTGCTTATGAACCTTTTTTTTGAAATTCTTAACGCTCTTTTACCCTCTTCTGTCAGAGAATAATTTATTGATTTCCCTTCTCTTTTCTCGTGAATAAATCCAGACTCTTTCAAGCTTTTTAATGCGGGATAAATTGTTCCGGGACTTGGTTTTCCGCCTTTTCTTCTTCCTAACTCCTTTGCTATTTCCTGTCCGTTCATTATTTTCTTAGATAGAATAAATAATATAAGAAAGGATAGCATCCCCCTCATGTCACAGCAAGGCTCTTCCTTTTTCATCTAAATATTGGGTAACCGATATATTTAAATACTGCCATTCTATAAATATCGCATGTCCAATATAAAAAATGAAACAGTTGGCTGGAAAAAATTAGCAAGCAAAGAAGAAATTCAAAAAACAATTGAATCCCTGAAAAAGAATGGTTTTTTTGCAGAATTGGCTGAAGATGGAGAGGATGCAAAGAAAAAAGTGTTAGACATAATACCAGAAGGAAGCGAAGTTATGAATATGACATCAGTTACACTGGAAACATT
>JBBTAK010000038.1:0-8802 GCA_038044245.1 Nanobdellota archaeon | reverse complement strand
TTGCACCAAGAAGGGATTTTGAGATTCTTCTCTGCTCGCTGTCTGAATCCTGGCCAATTATAATCCCTCTGCTGATAACATTTACTCCCTTTATTTTCTTGTCAGAAATAACCTTGTTGAAGTATTCTTCAGCGACACGACTCCTGAATGCGTTGTATTTGCAAACAAATAATATCTTCATTTTCTTCCTCTTTAAACGTTCGTCCAGGCTTGGCCAAACGGAAGGGCGGTAGGGGAGAATCGGACTCCCTTCTTGCGGACCACAACCGCACGTACTGCCATTATACTACAACCGCCATAGTTTATTTTATTGAATATAGGAAAAAACGATATAAAAAAGTTACTTAAAGGAAAGTTAAGCAAAGGAAACCTTGGTGTCCTCGCAAAGCGACAGCTAGAAAAATCTTCACTGATTTCAGTGATAAATGTGCCGGCAACCCCGGCTTTTAATTGCTGTCATGATTTTATCAGAAAAAGGCAGTTTTTAAAAGTTTGTTTTTGAGAAATTAGGTTAACTATTGATGGGATTGCTAAAGGAGCAGTATATAGACATAATTGTTATTGACGATGGCTTTTTTTGTCATAAAATACCAAATATCCCACCCCATTATCTTTCTGCAAATCCTGCTCCGGCTAAAAAATTAAAATAAGAATTAAATAAAATAATAAAAGTTAAAAATTAAAACTTTTTGTCTGTGGGCAAAGCTGCTCATTCCCTGAACTATCAAGGAAGAATGCTGTGTATTCTACTTTGTCTCCGCCAGGCACTGCTGTTGCAGTGTTTGTATCTATGCTCCTTGTTACTGTTCCTAGAGCGTCAAGATCGCCGACAGCTCCAAAAGCAATAACTCCGCTGCTGGTTGTTTGCCCGCTAAAGACATTGGCTTTTACACCAACATCTCCCTGGCTGTCAGAACCTCTTCTCAGGGTTACATTGTATATCCCTGATGAAACGGCGGTTTCATTCACAGTAACACCAGTTAGCTCAACAGCAAGACACTTTTGGCTGATATCTACCTGCTGTGCTCCGCCCTCAACCACATTTCTTATAACAACCCAAATAATTCCTACAGCAACTAAAGTCAGCAGGATTATTATCAGGGTGGCCACAATGGTTGACAGACCTTTTCTGTTTTGCATCCTTATGCTTCCTCTTTTCATGCCTTTATTGAGGGAAATCTCATTTAAAAATCTTTTTATCTTCTAGTATTTATATGATAAAGAATTGGCAACTTTTTGATTATTTTCTGTTAAATGTATTCAGGAGAGTAAAAAATTCTTTTCTGTCCATTATCTTGTCATTTTCCGAAAGGCCAATTCTCTCTGCAAACTTCCAGAAAGCTTCAGGCCTGTAACCGCGTTTTTTCAAGGCAGCTATTGTTGGAAGCTTTGGATCATCCCATCCGGAATATTCTCCGGATTCTATGCCTTGTCTCATTTTTGTCGATGAGAGCTCCATATCTTTGAAGTGTATTCTTCCGAGAAATCCTGTCCACGGAACCTTTGGTTTCAGACCGAGAGAAAAATAAATTCTTCTCTGCCTTTCCGCATTGTCTCTGTGGTCTTTTGCCCTGATTATATGGGTCATTTTTGTGGCGATATCGTCTGCGGCAACTGCTAGATTCATGAGCGGCCATACCCTGTATTTGTTCCCCTGCCTTGCGTGTTTTGAAAGGTTTATCCTTGCTAATGGAAAGTCTCTCATTGCGGGATTCTTGTCCTTCATGCCGTTAGGTGACTTAAATCTCAAGACAGCTTTTCCTTCTGCAAAAGCGTCTTTTCCTTTACTTAGCATCTTTTTCCAGCGTCCAATGTTTTCCTTAACACTTAAATTTCTGCATGGGCAGTCTTTCATGGCTTCCACAAATTCCTTGAACTCTTCCTGGGTGCAGGTGCACACATAAGCAGCCCCCTTCTTCAGGAGTTTTTCTGCAAGAGCATAATATATTTTCATCCTGTCTGATTGTATAAAGATTTCAAGAAACTTTCCAGGAAAAAGCCACATGCTCTCTTCGGCAATCATCTTGTATGCCTTTGGGTAAATATTCTCGGGATTTGTATCTTCAATCCTTATGTAAAATTTTCCCCCATATTCCCTAACAAACAAATAAGAAAGGCTTCCTGTTAATGCATGCCCTATGTGGAAAGGCCCTGATGCAGAGGGGGCAAACCTCATTATTAATTTCCCTTTTTTTGCTCCGGGAAGTTCAGGAAGGCCCTCGCGACCTTCGCGATGTGAGGTCATGGATTCCAAGGTTGAAAATTCAGAGCTCTGTTCCTCAAGAGAGAGTTTGTTAACCTCAGAAACAATTGCGCTAACGTCCCTGGCGAATTTTCTGGCTTCTTCTTTTTTCAGACCTTCATTGAATAATGCACTGATGACTGCACCTGTCTGCGCTTTCCCCTCGTGTGACAAAGCATTCTTCAGTGCGTAGGCTCTCGCCTTTTTCTCGAGGTCTTTCATAAGACAGAAAAGAAAAACATGTTAATAAATTTAATTAATCATAGATATTTTTTCTGTGACCTATTCTTATAACAATAATCTTGCTGGCAGAAATCAGGACATCTATTTTAGCCCTATAATCTCCTATTCTAAGTCTCCATAATTTCTCTCCATGCAATCTTTTTAAAAATCTAAATGGATTGTCTCGAATGGAATAAATTTTATTTAATATAATATCCGCATCTTTTTTGTTTAATTTTTTAAGAAATTTCTTAGATGTTTCAGTAAGTTCTATAGAATACATTATTCTTTAAGGGTTATGCCCAATTCCTTTGCAACAGATTCTATAGAATAAACCCTCCCTCTTTTTACATCTTCAAGTCCCTGCTTTATTTCTTCTATTTCTTCAGCATCAAGAATTTCTTCCTCAATTCCATCAAAGATTCCATTAAGCAATTCATCATAGGATTGTCTCTCAAATTTTTTAAAATTTTTCAGTCTTTCAAGAGTATTTTGGCTTATTTGGATTGTTGTTTTTTCCATGTTATATAATAACTATAACTATTATATAAAACTTTCTATGGAATCAAATCCTCTTCACATCGCTTTTTCTTTCGAGAAGTTCTAGCCTCTGCTGGAGGTGATAAACCTGGTTTCCTATGTCTTCAAGCTTCTCTGTCATCTCCAATATCCTCGCCGCAAGCTTCTTTTTTTTGTCATCCAGCGGGGAAATGTCGTTTGAGGCATCTGAAGAGCCATTTGAAGATGGGGAATCGAAAAAAGAAAACGGGCCTGCTCCTGTGGAATCGGAAGATTTTTTTTGTGAGGCACGAGCCTGCTCTGCCCTTTCCAGCTGCCTTTTGTAGTTTTCTGTTAGGTCAAGTATCCTCTTCTTTTTTCCAAAGCCTAAAAATCCCATGATAAAGAAAACACAGGGTTATTTTTAAATTTAGTTATTGTTTAGTCCAGGCCTCTTTGCAACCTATAAAGCTTATTGTAAATTCCTCTTTTTTTCATAAGCTCGTCATGGTTTCCTAATTCTGCAATTCTTCCTTTTTCAAGAACAATTATCTTGTTTGCATTCCTTACTGTGGAGAATCTGTGGGCGATTATGAAAGTAGTTTTTCCCCTGATTAGCCTGTTTATTCCTTCCTGCACTTTTTTTTCTGATTCTGCATCAAGAGCCGCAGTAGGCTCGTCCAAAATCAGTATCTTGGGATTTTTTAAGAATGCCATAGCTATTGCAATTCTCTGCCTTTGGCCCATTGAAAGCTTAACGCCCTCTTCCCCAACTTTTGTATGATATGCTTTTGGAAGAGTTCTTATGAATTCGTCTGCGGAAGCAGTTTTGCACGCCTCAATTATCTTTTTTTCTGTTGCTCCTGGATCTGCATATTTTAGATTGTTAATCAGGGTATCATTGAATAAATTAAGATCCTGGGGAACAATTGCTATCTGGTCCCTAAGCCATTTCAGCTGCAGTTCAGAGATATCGACATCGTCTAGCTTTATCTTTCCGCGACCCGGGAGATAATATCCCATAACCAGCTCTGCAAGAGTTGTTTTCCCGACTCCGCTTTTTCCGACTAGAGCAACACTTTCTCCCGGACTGATTTCTAAGTTTATTCCCCTGAGAACTTTTTTCTCTTTAAGATATCCAAAATCAAGATTTTCAAATACTATTTTGCCCATAAAATTAGGAAGGGTCCTATTTCCATGCCCCATCCTTTCAGGGGCTATCCTTCTGAGTTTTAGAAATCTTTTTATTGCAACAGCTGCCCTTTTATATGTCCTGTAAAGGGTTCCAAAAAACCTCAGAGGGCTGAATGATAAATTGATGTAACCAAAGAACATCACGAACTGCCCTGGAGTTATCTCTCCTGCCCTAAGGAAGAATATTGCTCCCCCAAGAATAAGGACAAAACTAATGCCTGTAATAATTCCCTGCACAGTTGAAACTCTTCTGGATTTGATTGCAGCATTTTCTACTACAGGAACTATCTTCTCAACAAGGGACTGGAAGAATTTTTTCCTTTCTTCATCCTCCATAACAAAATTTTTCACAAGAAAGACATTATATAATTTGTCATAAACTGTTCCATATTGCTTTTCATAAGCTTGATGTTCCTTTCTTCTAGCAGCCATCTCTGGCTTTACGAGCTTTATCGTAAAGAAGCCATATACTACAAATGTTACCAGAAGAATCATTGCAAGCTGCCATTTAATAAAAAACATTGCAATCAGGGAAAAAAAGAGCATCAAAAGTTGGGGGAGTATGTCTGAAATTGTTGAGATAAGATTCTCCAAAGACGAGGATGCTCTTGAAATCTTTTGGAAAGTCTCCCCTCTCTGCTCTTTTTTGTGAAACAATACTGGAAGAGTAAGAAAATGTGAATATGCTTCTGCTTCTGATTCCTGTGAAATCTTGACCCCCAATACCTCTCCTCTGTATCCGGTCATGTTTGAGATATAATTTGAAAGAAGGCTTAAAATCAACCAAATGCCTATCAGAGCTAAGAGGATATTTGTGACAGTATCTGGAGCCTGTGAAAGATCAAAAAGCCTACCATAAACATAAGGCGTTATTGTTGTTAATATGGCTCCGATGGTTGCCACTAAAATTATTGTATATAGCTGTTTCTTGTTCTTCTTGAATATGTCCAAAACAAACCTTGTTGAATTATTCATTTCTCAAAAAATCGAAGATAGTTTATAAAACTTCTTTGTTATTGCAACTCGGAAGGGAAAAATAACCAACAAATTTATATATTTACCACCCTTAAATTTAGCATGAAAGATGAGCCAGAGGAACATGGCTTTGATGAGCGGGATGAGGAAGACGATGAAGAATTTTTAGATGATTTCTTTAAGGATATTGAATAGATTTAAACAACGATTAGAAACATTTTTTAAACAAACAAATCTTCATCTTTAAAATGAAAAGGGAAGTTAATGGCCAGGAATTCTGGGTGGTGCGGAACCGAAGGTTCTGGTTACCATGGTAGCCACAATAGCACAGATTCTCGGGAAAATAAATCCGGAAAAATATGCTGAAAACTGGAAAGAGCTCTTGAAGAGATACAGGCACCCATCTGAAATTCCGGCAGAAGAAGTGAAGGAAAATCCTCTAGGAAAACATGGGCTTGTCTACGATTCTTCCTCAGAAACTCTGGAACCAGTGTATTTCTTTATCCTTGACCTAATGAATGACATGGGGCTTGATGCCCAGAAATTGATAGACAACTTTTCTTCCTCGCCAGGCTCTGGCCATTTTGCAGAGCTAGGTCAGAGGGCAACGATAATGCAGCAGCAGGGAACAAAAATCCTTGGTGATGTGAATACTGTCCTTAGAAGTGTTCTTAACATAATTTATGACCTGAAAGAGTTCAGGATAAGGCTGAGCCATTACGATGCGCTGAAAAACGAGAAAAAGAAAGAAGCAGCTGTTCTTGCCCTGAAACAAATATGGATGGACAAGGTAGACATCAACAAAGGAAACTCGAGCATAAAGGCAATGACTATCAGTCAGCCATATAATTACCAAACACTGATAGATGCTTTCCTTTTTTCAAAGAGCATAGAAGATGTTGATAAATTAGACCTGAATGACAGGGTAAAGAGAATTCTCCGCCCGAGAATTCTTGAATTCAATGATTGGGTGGAACAAAGTGAAAAAGAGTTAACAAAGAGATACGAACTTGAAAAAAATTATCTTCAAAGCCAGGTCAATTCAATGAAGTTATATGCCCGCTGGGCCAAACCTTACCTGCAGGCAGCGCAGCAGCTTGAAATGAAATCAGGCAGTGAGAGGGAGCCTGCTCTCGTCAAGGCTTTCAATACCATTATCTTTGAGCTTACTCTTTTAGGTAAGAAAAAAATAGATCCCAAGGAAGAATCTCTCTCTGGAATTCTTCCAAGGGAATTTGAAAGGATGAAGTTCGAAAGAGAGTACAATTTTTGCACGCTTGTTGAGTTTAAATTCCGCGGAATTCCACAGAGAATTGCACAACAGGCGCATTATACTTTCGGCGGAAGAGCAGAGATTTCTTTCAAGGCTTATGTCCTTAATTCAGACGAGCTTAAAAAATTTGAAGAAGAACTCGATGCATCTGATGTCACCGATGTCCTCAAGCTGATCAAGGGGGCAACAGGAGAAAGCCTGGAGAAAATCCAGGACGAGATAAATTTTTTCCTGGAGGAAAAGAGCTCCGAAGAAGTGAATGAAGAAAAAAGAGAAAAATCCAGCCTGGAAGAAAAGGACGAATCCAATCCTTTCACAGCCTTGATAGGAGGATATGATAGGCAAGATGCTGTTAAAGAATCTGGGAAAAAAGCCGGGAAAATAGTAAATTGGTGGCCGGGAAAAGAGTCTTTCATTGAGAAAGAAAGCCTAAGGCCGCTTGCAGAAGAAAAAGCGAAGGAAACGACCTTCAGGATTTTTGACATCTATAAAAAAGCCCACGGAATGCCTTCTTACGGCTGATTCTGTTTCTGAAAGTTAGTTTTTATCACGAGAATCTTTATAAATTTCTTTTTATAATTACTAAAAATCTTATGGGACTTCGGGAAAAAATCAGATTGGAGAACAAGAAAATTGTCAAAAGAGTATTGGAAACTCTGCTTTTAGTAATGTTGGGGTCAATTGCAATTGGCTCGACTTTGATTGGTACATATGCAGAGCCAAAATGGTATGATACAGAATGGAAAAGGATGCAGCAATGCGGCCAAGCAAAAAATAAGAAGCCATATTTTTTAAAATTAAACTGGCCTTTTAGTGACGGATTTCCTTGCAATAAAACAACCAAAGGATGCAGGGGAGCGTATATAGGGCCTTTTCATACAATCTTGATTTCAGGAGATTACATAAATAGCGAAACATTAGTGAGACATGAAATGCTTCATGCCCTTGGTGTAGACCATGGGGCATTCATGGACAAAATAGAGAACACTGAATTCCCAGACAATATGACGCAGGAAGCATTTTTGGAAAAATGCGGGATTTATAATAACGGTGCAAATAGCTTGGTGAGGCTGAAAGAGTTGAAGAAAAGAGCCATGTATCTAAAGGTTTATCCTCCTCCTGAAAGTAAAAGGTAATTTTTATATATTTCAAGTAATTCTTCTATGAATGCCAAGAAAGAAGAAAATTGAGGGGAAAAATATTAAGGATAAAAATAAAGAACAAGTGCTAGATAAGTTAGATAAATTAGATTTCAAATTAAACTTAAATCCAGAAAAATCCGAAGAACTAGAAGATGAAGAAGAATCCGAGCTCGAAGAAGATGTCGATGATTCAAATTTGAACCTGCAGAGCCTTGAATTTCATCAGTTCATGGAGCTTTCAGAGAATTCAGATTCAAGAGCTCCTGTTCTTGAGAGAATGGCTTTGTCTGCACCCAGGCCTATTTTCGTCGGAGAGATTTCCCAAGGTTTTGCAGGCTCTTCTAAAGAGGGTTCTGGAAGAGAATTCAAATATGTTTCGGGAAACGCAGATGCCAATGAGCCCAAATATTTATCGGAGCCTGGAATAAACTCTCCGGAAAGAATTGATTTTTCGCGGGCGGGAAGAACAGACATAACAAGAGACAGTTTCAAGGAAGAGCTCAACCAGGAAAGGTTTTTCATGCAGTCAGAACCAAGGATAGAATCCTCAATAGTGGAGAGATTTGAAAGACCGCAGAGATTTGATGTTGAAAGAGCTGGAAAAAGGGATTCCACGGGAAGAATTGAATCTGAAATGCAGAAATACAGGCCTAAAATTCCGAAGAGCTGATTGTGTTAAATTAATTTAAACTTTCTGTCAAAAAAGGAATCAATTTTTTTTCAGCGCGCCTTAAATTTTCCTGAAAAGTCTGCCTTTTTACTTTTGCAATTTTTGCTAGTTTTTCCAAATCAATTCGTCTAGGATAACCATAATAGTTATTTTTTACAGCAAGTTCAATTGCATATTTTTGTTTGGGAGAAAGTTTTGGAAATATGTGCGGAAAAAATATATCTGAAAGTTTAGTCTCTTTTATTGACTTTATTTCAACCTCAAAAACAGGGACTTCTGTTATTTTCATTAACGCATCTCTGTCCCAAGAAGCGATTTCCCAGTCTTCATAACCATCACTTCTTTGAGCAACAGGTCGGACATGAATTATTTTTGGGTCAAAAACAGGAGTATAATACTGCTTTTCTAATGGCTCCTCGTTAAGAGTAAATATATAATTGTCTTTCTGCTCTAACTTTTTAATTGACTTTTCTTTTTTTAAATCCTTAACAAATTTCTTCTTGTTTTCTTCTGTACCTTGTAAGATATGCAATTCTGTATAATAAAACTTGTTTTTCTCCTTCCATGAATTAATAAGGTAAACTAA
>JBBTAK010000037.1:0-4588 GCA_038044245.1 Nanobdellota archaeon | reverse complement strand
ATTCTGTATAATAAAACTTGTTTTTCTCCTTCCATGAATTAATAAGGTAAACTAAATCCGTTATCTTATGCTTAATGCATTTTGGTCTAAGTAAACAATTCTTATGCCATATTTTGAATTTTGCAAGCCACATATATTTCTTTCCTTCTTTAAGTATTTAAATTTTGCTATTCTTCCTGCATATGCAGGGTAAAAATAGATATACCTAAATATTGGTTGTTACTATAGAGTAAATAAGTACATCAAATAAAATGAAACCAAAAATAAAAGTAAGAAATGGAGACAATGCTAAGGAAGGTCTATTCATAATTGATGGTATAACCTACACATTTCCATTTACAAGTTCGGCTTATAGGAGGGAAAGAATTTACATTAAGGGCAAAAACATACATGTTTCAAGTGGAATTATAGGGTTATCTCCATGTCTTGAGATAGGTAATGTTAGAAAGGCTTTGAAAAATCTTGGAATTAAAAGTGAATTTCAATCAACGAGCAGATATGAATATTCTGTGGCAAAATACAGAAAGAATATAGGTGAATTAGTAAGAGATAGTATCTCTCCAATAAATGATAGTATAGATGCTTATGCATTTAGGGAAGTAAAGAGACGAATTCCCAGAGGTTTAATTGATTTCATAAGACAAACTAGTTTTGAATTTACAGTAGAACCAAATATTAAATTGGGTGACGAGACATTTAACCATAGTTATGCCGTATATGATCATAAGTTGATTATAAAATCTCCCATCCTTTTTGATGCAGAGGTAGTATTAGAATAAAAAAATAAAATGATAAACGAAATAAGACAAATAATAATCGGAAGGAGACAAAAAAGAAAAGTTAGAGAACTAGAAGAAATATTGGGTAATGTGAACAATAAGTTTTGGAAAAGCGATCCCACAGATGAGCAAGTTGATGATTATCATAGAAAAATAAATCAAATTGATAAAAACTCTTTAAGTCTGCTTGACCAAAGATTAAATGAATTTAAACAAAATCCCGCTAGAGAAACTGCATTAGCCTTTGAAAGGGCATATGATCAAGAATTATTATATAAAGTTGAACCGTTAGAGGAAGTTTCTGGATCTTTTGACAGGGTAAGTAATTATGTGGCTAAAGGATTGATAGGTCTTATGGAAATTGCGGAAACTTTAAAAGAAAAAGACAATAAAGTTGCAAGAAAATTAGCAAAAAGAGCTTATAATTGGGGGTTACATCATTTTCATCCAAATCTTAGCGTAGAGGGGACTTTAAAATACTGGTATTGTGGTAAGGACGGATTTGGAATAGCATTACCACATATGAATAACAGTTCATATCCTATAGAATTATTATATAGTATTGTAAGTTCAGCCAAGTTATTGAACAAATCAGAGGAACTTAAAAGTGCTTTATTAAGAGTTCCAGAAATTAAAGAATTCTTAGAAACCAGAGAAGGCTTAAAATTAAGAAAGCAACTATTTAGTGAAATAAGAGAGTAAGTTATTTAAACAAATTCTCTGTAATATAACCATCATGGCAGAGGAAAAAAGAGGCTATACAATCTCTGATATTTATCAGGGAGGTTACTCCAGCATGAGTCCTGAAAAATCTTACGGCGGAGGATATTTTTCTGCGGGAAGCCTCGGAATGACAACTGACCCGAGATCTGCAAACATTCTTCAGGAAGTCTCAACAAAACTTGCGTCAGGAGTAAAGCAGATAGAAATTGAGGCTGTTTCCCCAGAGATTTTTGATTCTATACCAAAACAGCAGCTGAAAGAGGTCAACAGGCTCACAAAACTTACAGGAATTGATGTGTCTCTCCACGGCCCTGTCATCGATGTTTCGGGGATTGATCCAAGAGGGGGCGGTTTCAGCGAGACAGACAGGGAAAATGCAGAAAGAAGAGTTGCAGATGTCCTCTTAAGAAGCCACGAGCTCAATCCAGATGGGAATATCCCTGTTAATTTCCACTCTGCAGAGGGAATTCCCGGAAGCCAGTTTCTTCCCCCATCAGAGAGGAAAGATGGAGAAAGATACAAAAGAATGATTGTTGTAAATAAAGAAACAGGGAGGATTGCTCCTCTGGAATCAGAAATAGAATATCTTCCAGGCATGAAAGAGCTGGAAAAAGGAAAATACAGAACAGCTGAGCAGACACTTGATAAAGTTAACACAACAGAGTGGGATAACTCTGTAACTCAACTAATCTTTAACAAGCAGAGGTTCGATGAAGTAATCAATGATGTCAAACCTTTCCTTGAGCCTCTTCAAGACCCGCAAACAGGCGAAATAAAAGTTGAAAATCAAGAATATTTGACACAAAAACAAAAAGAAGTATACAAGCGGTATTTGAGTGCTAGAGATTATCTAGATAATGTTTACAGGGCGATTAATTCACAATTTAGCAAAGCTTGGAAATTTGGAGACGAGCACAAAAAAAATGTGTTGAAAGAAATCTCGAATGACTTTGTCCAAAAAATAGAAAAAAAACCAAAAGATCCCTTTACCTATTCCGAAGCAATGGGGGATTTTCTCCATGATTTAAAATCTTCACAGGTTATTCCCCAGATATATGTCCCAATAGAAGAATTTGCTGTGGAAAAATCCTCGAAGACTTACGGAAATGCTGCCTGGGAAGCATACAAAAAATACAAAGACAAATCCCCGCTGCTTACGATAGAGAATCCTCCTGCAGGCTTTGCCCTCAGCACAGGGGAGGATGTAAAAAACATAGTGGAAAAATCAAGGGAACAGTTTGTGAAAAATGCTGTTACAAATGGCCTGTCTGAGGATGATGCGAAAGAACAGGCTGAAAAGTTGATTGGCGCAACATGGGACGTAGGTCACATAAATATGCTCAGAAAATTTGGATACAGCGAAAAAGACATTGTCAAAGAAACAGAAAAAATCGCCCCTTTGCTGAAACACGTTCACCTTTCAGATAACTTTGGCTTTGAGCATACAGAGCTTCCCATGGGCATGGGAAATGTTCCTCTAAAAGAGATGATGGAAAAACTAGGGGAGAAGGGATTTAATGCAAGAAAAATAATAGAGGCTGCTAGCTGGTGGCAGCACTGGAAAACTCCCCCATTTCAGGAGTCGCTGGAAGCCATGGGCTCTCCCGTATATGGGATGAAAATGGCTCCTTACTGGTCCCAGGCAACAGGGCTTTATCAGGGATATTTCTCCGGTTTCGGTCAGATGCTCCCCCAGATAAATTATGAAACTTTCGGGACAGGATTTTCCCGTTTGCCTTCAGAACTTGGAGGGCAGATTCAGGGAGCAGGAGGAAGCAGGATGTCGGGAAGGCAGATGGAATGATTAAGTTATAATTAACAGAAAATTGATATTGCTTTCATTCAAAATTTTGAAATAAAAGGACTAAGTGAGGCTAAATTTATAAAGTATATTTGAATATATATTTTATATTATATGAAAGAGGGGGGCATGGCTGGAAAGAAGATAAAATGTTGAACATGATAGATTCGGATTAAATAAAATATCAAAAGAGGAAATGCTGAATATGGATGTAGAAGTGGATTAAAATATAATAAAGCTGAAATTAAAAATGTCTAAGAAAAATAAAAGAAAAAATTCATCTGGAAAAACAAAAATTCCCAAAGACGTTCCAACGCTGCAGCTTAAGAAAGAATCTGATATAGCGATGGACTTCGCGACAAAGGCCTACAAAAAATTTGACAAGCTCATAAAATCTGTCGTTCTTTTTGGCTCAACGGCAAAGCAGACAGCTGTCGCTGGCTCTGATATTGACATAATAATCCTTCTCGATGATGCTGCAGTAAATTGGGATGAAGAATTGACAGCATGGTATAGGGAAGAGCTTGAAAAGATAATAAAGGCAAATCCTTATTCTCAGAGCCTGCACATAAACACAGTCAAGTTAAGCACGTGGTGGGAAGATCTCATAAGGGGAGACCCTGTTGTTCTGAATGTCTTAAGGTATGGAGAAGCGATGATAGACTTTGCAGGATTTTTCAATCCCCTCAAAAGCCTTCTTTTGAAAGGAAAGATAAAGTCGACTCCAGAGGCAATCTACAGCGCATTGCAGAGGGCTCCCTTACATATAATGAGAAGCAAAGTCGCTGAGCTGAATTCGATAGAGGGATTGTATTGGGCAATGGTTGATTCTGCACACGCTGCGCTGATAGCTGCAAATATTCCTCCTGCTTCTCCAGAGCACGTGACTGTTGATTTGAAGACTACTTTTGTTGACAGCGGAAAACTTAAGATGAAATATGTTGTCTGGTACAGAGACCTTCTCATGCTGCACAAAAAAATCGCCCACGGGGAGATAAAAAACCTGAGGGGAGTTGAAATAGATGCCTGGCAGGACAGAACAGAAGAATTCTTGGAAACAATGGCTAATCTAGTAAAAGATCTGATTGAAAGGTGATTGATTTCTTAAGTTAAGTGATAATAAAAATCAAATTAGTAAAAAAGTAAATATTAATGAGAGTTGTATCTTTTAGTTATTTAAGAGATAAAATTGATTTCTGACTATCTATCTAAAAATATTAAATTCCAAGGGTCTTTTGAACAAGAGTGTTTTCTTTCCTCTCTTTTTCTCCCCTTTTCATTCTGT
>JBBTAK010000036.1:0-1055 GCA_038044245.1 Nanobdellota archaeon | reverse complement strand
ATAAGCCAGAGAATCAGAAGAAAATATGACATAGAAAAATTACAGGAAGAGCTTCCTGTGGAAATCAATGTTTTTGACATCCTTTATTATGATGGAAAATCTCTTCTGAACGAGCCGTTTGAAAAACGCACTGCCTTGATAAAAAAGATAATAAGCAGCCATTCTTACAAAATAATTCATGCAAAACAAATAATAACTTCTGATGAAAAAAAAGCAGAAAAATTCTACAAGCAGGCCTTAAAGGACAATCAGGAAGGTGTGATGTTCAAGAATCTGACAAAAGAATATCAGCCTGGAAGCAGGGTCGGCCACATGCTGAAAATCAAGCCGGAAGCACGTGATTTGGATCTTGTAATAACTGGAGCTGAATACGGAACAGGAAAAAGATACGGATGGCTGAGCAGCTTTATCCTTTCCTGCAAAGACAATTCCACAGGAAAATTCCTGGAAATAGGAAAAATGGGAACGGGGATAAAGGAAAAACCTACGATTTCTCCAGCGATGGTTTCTGAAGAAACGCATCGGAAGGAAAAGTCAACAGAAGAATCAAAGATAGGAATTTCCTTCAACGAACTCACGGAAAAATTAAAACCATACATAACAGAAGAAAAAGGCAAAACAGTAAAAATAAAACCAAAGATTGTTATTTCTGTTACATATCAGGAGATTCAGCATTCTCCGAATTACAACTCGGGCTTTGCTTTGAGATTTCCAAGATTCACTGCTCTACGTCCAGACAAATCTCCAAACGACGCATCTACTCTTGAAGAAGTCAAAAAGGATTTCAAATCGCAAAAAAGAAGCTGGAGATATGGGTAAAGATATTGAAAAAATTTCTTAATAATAAAATTTTAAAAAGATGTCTAGTTTTCCGGCGAAGTGGCTTCGCCACTTACAACAACCACCCTGCCATAATCATACGAAATGTCCAAGTCCCAGTCGTCCGAGTTCAAGTCCAGGTCATCGAGCAGATCCAGCCTGGAAAGACCAGAATCTCTAACATAAAGATTTCTGCTTCCTTGACCTAACTTTTTTGGAAGTCCTGTTTTTTCATC
>JBBTAK010000035.1:0-15146 GCA_038044245.1 Nanobdellota archaeon | reverse complement strand
GAAGCTGCAAAGGTAAGCGGCATACCAACCCGGTTTATTAACATTTTATTAATTTACTGGAACAATAATATTTTATCATTGTAACATTATTGCAAAATCCCCTCCTTCATCATGTTCTGGATATGGAGCTGGTGCATTCTTCGCAGGAAGGCCTGCTTGTCCTCTATTTTTATCAGGTCAGAATGGCCCTGCAAAATCAGATTCAGCGCAAATGGAGAAGGAAGCCCTGTTTCAATGATCTTTAAATTGACTTTTCCCTGCTCTATCCATTTAAGGACAAGGCGGGCATTGTCTATGTCCATGAGATCTTCAAAAATTTCACGCCTCGCTTCCCTGAGTATCGGAAACTCGTTGCTTATTCTCTTTACAGCTGCAAGAAGGAAATGCGATTTCATCTGCTGCTTTCCAACAGTTCTTCTCTGGCCTTTATAACTCCGAAGAATCATGAGGGCTCTTGTTGCGCAATGGCGGAATCTCCTTGCAAGAACATCTGTCCTGTCTATTGATTCTTTGAGAAACTTTTCAAGGTTTTTTTCCTTTAAGTTTTCCAAAGCTCTTTTTAGCATCATGTTTTCTCCTGAAAGGTAAAATCCATTGTCAGAGATTCCAAGCTCTATATCTCTTCCACCAAGGGCGCCTGTTATATATCCTATGGCCCTTGATAAGGCATCGTTGACTCTACGGCCATACAAGGTATGAAAAAGAAGATATTTTTTTTCCTGTTCCGGATCGGTGAATTTTTCTATAATGATGGTGTTTTCATCGGGAATCTCTAGGAAACTATGCTGCTCTAGGAAATAATTATAAACGGCTTCTGCTGTTTCTTTCGGAATATAGAGATAACTTTTTATGGATTCAATTATTTCATGCTTTGATTTTTCTGATTTCAGTTTTTTCTTCATCAATGCCCTGAATCTGTTTATTTCAAGCGCAGAGTCGAAGCTTAGTGGAAGCATTTCTGAAAACCATGAAGGAATTGTCGGATTCCTTCTCACTTCTGAGGAAACATAAAGATTCATTCCCCTCGTGTATTTGTAAAGGTATTTTTTCCCTCCAAGGACAAAGACGTCTCCCCGCTTCATTCTTGATAGAAAGGCTTCGTCAATCATTCCGACAGGCTCTTCTGTTCCTGAAATCTTCACTCTTATGAAAGATTCCTCCGGAATTGTTCCTATGTTTGTCATGTAAATCACACGCGCAAGTTTCCCCCTTTTTCCTATTTCCTTTGTTTCCTCGTCACGCCAAATTTTTCCGTAGACATGGTTTTTTTCAAGAGCATATTCTCCTGACAGGTAAGAAATAACGTCAAGAAAATCGCTCCTCGTCAGGCTTGAATAGCAATAGCTCTTTCTTATTGTTTTGAAGAGCTCGTCTTCTTTCCAGATTTTGTATATTGCCATTCCGTATATCTGCTGGCTCAAAACATCGAGGCAGTTTTTTGGGAACTTTACTTCGTTTATTTTTCTTTCAGTCATCTCTTTCTGTATCACGCTGCATTCAACTAGATCGTCCCTGTCGAGAATGATGAATCTTCCCTTTGCTGTATTATGGAGCTGGTGGCCTGCCCGGCCCATTCGTTGAAGAGCCCTGGAACTTGATTTAGGAGAGCCAAGCATTATTACTAAGTCAATAAAACCTATGTCAATTCCAAGCTCAAGGCTTGTCGAGCAGACGACGACTTTCAATTTTCCCTGACGAAGTTTTTCTTCTATATCAAACCTATGCTCTTTGCTCAAAGAAGAATGATGGGCAGCAATATTCTCATCACCATAAACAGTTGGAAAACGCTCTTTGAGATAGTTCACAACTCTTTCTGTTGCAGAGCGGGTGTTTGTAAATATCAATGTTGTTTTATGCTCCTGAACAAGCTCTGAAATAAGATTATACATCTTAAGGTGAAGCCCTTCATCTTCGACAACATTTTTCACAGGAGACAAGACTTGAATGTCTATTTTTTTGTTCAGACTGATTTTCGCTGTTTCAACTTCCCTGTCATTGTCAATGCCTACTAAAAACAAAGCCACCTGGTCCATCGGCTCTATCGTGGCGCTGAGTCCGATTTTTACAGGCCAGGAAGTAGAAACTTCATTCAGCCTTTCCAATGTAAGGCTCAGGTAAGCGCCTCTTTTGTTGTCTAGGGAATGAATTTCATCAACAATGCAGAATTCAACTTCTTTCATTTTCTCAATAAAATTCTTGCTTGTCAAGACTATTGCAAGAGATTCAGGAGTTGTTATCAGGATATGTGGAGGATTTTTCAGCATCTTTGCCTTGTCTGTAGTCGTTGTATCGCCTGTCCTCAGCGCAATTCTGATTTTCTGCAGTTTTATCTTTCTTTTTTCAGCCAGAGCTTCTATCTCATGCAAAGGCTCTATGAGGTTCTTGTGAATGTCATTGCTCAAAGCTTTCAATGGACTTGTGTAAACTGCATAAACTTTTTCCTTGAGCTCGTGCTTTTCTGCCAGAATGACCAGGTGGTTCAGGATTGAAAGAAAAGCTGTTAGTGTTTTTGTTCCGCCGGTTTCTGCAGAAATCAATATGTTTTTTCTTTTCCAGACAGAGAGAACACCATATTTCTGCGGAGGGGAAAACTCCTGGAATTTTGAAAAGAACCATTCGCTTACCAAAGGATGCAGAATTTCCTTTATTTCTGAGGAAGTGCTCTGCCCTGCTTCTGTTATTTTTGTCATTTTTTATTATAGGGTAATATTTTAGTGGTATTTTTAATAAATTCAATTTTAGTAGATATAAGTCATATGACTACTATTTTTAAAATGTTATAGTAATTCAAATATGAAGACCATTTTTACAACCAATAGTCATCTATCTTCTTCTCTTAGAACGAGGAGTAGGGGCAACTTTTTCTACTTTTTTAGAAAACCAGAAGATGTATATGATTTCGGGAATTGCAAAAATATTCACCAGAAAGAAAATAATGAACCAGACCAAGTGATTGTTTTTTGCGCTCTTCCACATTGCTATTCCTGTCCAGACAGCTTCCCAAATAAGCAGTGCTATAATTGCCCAGATGGAAACTTCTAGCTGGGATGCCAAAAGACCGAGATAATCAGCCATGTGCTATAAAATTAAAGTTTGTTTATAAATATTTTTGAATTCTTTTTTGCTTTTTTGTTACCACTAACTGCGAAAATAAATCTTTAAATACTCTTTTATTTTTGACTGACAAGTTATCTACAATTTGTAGGAAACAAAAGATATATAACCTACAATATGTTGTATATTGTGGATTATCATGAAATGCCCATACTGCTCCGGGAAAACGAGGGTAACAGATAAGAGAAGCTCTCCTGAAGGAGTGAGGAGAAGGCGCGAGTGCCTGAAATGCAAAAAGCGTTTCACGACCTATGAAAAGGTAGGAAGAGGGGACCTTTATGTCATAAAGAAAGACGGGCGCAGGGAAAAATTCTCCAGGGAAAAACTGGAGGCAGGAATCCAGAGGGCCTTTGAAAAGCGTCCAGTAGCAAAGGAAAAGATTGAAAAAATGATAAACGAAATTGAGGAACAATTAATGAGACATGGGAAAAAGGAAGTAAAGAGTTCTGTTATTGGGGAATTGGTTGTTAAAAAAATAAAGAAACTGGACCATGTTGCATACATAAGATTCGCTTCTGTATACAGGGATTTCCAGGACATTGGGGATTTCAAAAAGGAGCTGAGGGGGCTGTAAGATGGTCAAAAAAACTTTAAAGTATAAAGAAGAAAAAGACATGGTTGGAAAAAGATATTTCTCAAGTCAGGGAATATCTCCTTATGATCAGCTAAAATGGACAAGATCAGATGTTCCCATAACTGATGATGAAGGAAAAGTTTTATTCACACAAAGGGGAGTTGAATTTCCAGAGCAGTATAATGGCCTAACAAGAAAAATTATCGCATCCAGATATTTTTACGGAGAGGAGGATACGCAAAAGAGAGAATCCAGCATGAAACAACTTGTTGGAAGAGTTACAGAAACATTCGGGAAATGGGCCTTAGATCAAGGATATGTTTCTACAAAAAAAGGCGCAGATGCTTTTAAAGATGAACTGGCATGGTTAGCATTAAATCAAGTGTTTGCATGGAATTCTCCTGTTTGGTTTAATGTTGGAACAGACAGATATGAACATTTCCCTCCAAATGAACAAAGAGATGGTTATATTGTTAATGTGGATGGTGAGGCAATAAGAAGACCCCTCGGGAAAAATAATGAATATCCTCAAACCTCTGCATGTTTTATTCAAAGTGTGGGAGATACAATGGAAGGCATCATGGATCTGGCAGTAAGAGAAGCTATGCTATTCAGGCATGGTTCAGGAACAGGAACTAATCTTTCAACATTGAGAAGTTCAAGAGAAAAACTTTCTGGCGGAGGGGTGCCCTCAGGTCCTCTTGCCTATTTGTCTTTTTATGATAGAGTAGCAGGAATTGTTAAATCTGGTGGAAGAACAAGAAGAGCAGCAAAATGGAATGGATTAGATATTACCCATCCGGATATTCTTGAATGGATCAGAGCCAAAGTTGGTGAACAAAGAAAACTCAATGCATTAATGGACTTCCTTGGTGTTAGCTATAGGGAGGCGGCTGATTCTGTTCTCTATCAAAATGAAAATCTAACTGTAAGAGTGACTGATGAATTTATGAGAAGATTAGAATCAGGAGACAAGATAAAAACTATCCCTGTACATAGTAAAGAACTTTCTGATAAAATGCCAGAATATGATGCCCGGTTTCTCTGGCATGAAATAGCGAAGGCTGCATGGGAATCTGCAGATCCGGGATTGCAATTTGACACGACAATTAATGATTGGCATACAACGCCAAATACTGCACGAATAAACGCTTCAAATCCTTGCTCGGAATATTTGCAAATAGATGATTCTTCTTGTAATCTTGCCTCTCTCAGACTTACATATTTCATAAATGATGATGGAACATTTAGGGCAGATGAATTCAGAAGAGTTGTAGATTTAGTGGCTAAATCCCAGGATATGGAATTTGATATATCTTCTTTCCCGACTGAAAAGATAACAAGAAATACCCATAGGCTTAGAAACCTTGGATTAGGATATACTGACCTTGGTTCTTTGTTAATGTTTATGGGTTTGCCATATGATAGTGAAGAAGGAAGGACAACTGCTGCAGCAATCACTGCCTTAATGACCGGACAAACCTATTTAAGCTCTACAGAAATGGCCGAAAAACTTGGACCATTCAAAGAATACGAAAAGAATAAAGAGGCTACTCTTAAAGTGCTCAATAAGCACCGGGCGGCATTGCAGGGAATTGACAGGGAAAAACTCCCAAAGAATCTAGAAAATATACTAAATGAAGCAGAGGGTGTCTGGAATCAAGTAATTAAAAGAGCTGAAAAATATGGTGTGAGGAATGCCCAAGCAACTGTTCTTGCTCCAACAGGAACAATCAGTTTCCAAATGGGTGCCGATACTTTTGGTATAGAACCAGATACAGGGCTTGTCAAGTACAAACTTCTTGCTGAAGGAGGGGTTTTAAGGATTGTTAATCAGATGGTTCCAATTGCTCTGAAGAGATTAGGGTACCACGAGGAACAAATAAAAAGAATTTTGGAATATATTTCAGGTCATGAAGAAATAACAGGGGCCCCGCATCTAAAGCAAGAACATCAAGATATTGTTAAAGAGCATAAATCAAAGGGAAATCTTGAAGAAAAATTGAGAGGTGTGGGTTATACCAGAGAACAAGCACAAGAAATTTCTTTTTATGCTGTCGGACATCAAACTGCTGAAGGCAGTGAAGTAAAAGATGAACATCTTGCTGTATTTGATTGTGCAAGTAAACCAAAAAATGGAAAAAGATACATCTCTCCAGAGGGCCATGTTAAGATGATGGCTACTGTTCAGCCATTCTTATCCGGTGCTATTTCAAAAACAGTTAATCTTCCAGAAGAAGCAACTATAGAAGATATAGAACAAATTTATACTTATGCTTGGAAGGCTGGTTTAAAAGCAATAGCGGTTTACAGACAAGGCTCTAAGAGAGGAGAGCCTCTAAGCTTTGGAGGAAATAATTTTGATAATGAAGAAAAAATGATTCAGGTTTTAAGAGAGAGGGGCATAAAACTAGAAGATCATTTGAAACCTGTAAGAAAAAAATTACCAGACACAAGAAGATCCCTTACAAGCAAATTTGAATTTGGAGAATATAAAGGTTATCTTCAACCCGGATTCTATCCCGATGGAAAATTGGGAGAAGTATTTATTACTATGCTTAAGCAGGGTTCAACCGTCAGAGGGCTGACAGATACATTGGGTATAGCAATCTCTCTTGGTCTGCAGTATGGTGTTCCACCAAGGGCATTTATCAAAAAATTGAGGCATCAAAAGTTTGAACCTGGTGGTTTAGTAACAAAGGGCCTTCCAGACATACATACTGCCGATTCTATTGTAGATTATTTAGCCCAATTTATGGAAAGAATTGATGGAAATGGAGAAAAAGGGGAAATTATAATAAAAAACGGTTTAAGTAATGGTAAAGACGAAGAAAGGGTCTCAGAACTGGGTGGCGGAATATGTGCTGTTTGTGGAAGCCAAATGATTAAAGAGGGAAATTGTATAGAAAAGTGTAATAATTGTTCTTGGGTGAACCCAAAAGGCTGCGGACAATAAATCCTTATAAACTGGTTTTTATGTAAATCTAAATGGAACCCACATGGGATAATTATTTTATGACAATGGTTTATCTTGTGGCATCAAAAAGCAAAGATACAAGGACCCATATGGGTGCTGTTATTGTTGGACCAAGAAAAGAGATACGCTCCACAGGTTATAATGGCTTTGTTAGGGGGCTTAATGACTGTGTTCTAGAAAGACAGGCAACTGGAGAAAAGCAATTTTGGTTTGAGCACGCTGAAAGAAATGCTATTTATAATGCAACACTTACTGGAACCCCATTATTAGGATGTATAATGTATACTAATGGTGTGCCTTGCATGGATTGCGGAAGAGCAATAGTTCAATCTGGAATCAGAGAAGTTATTGTGGATAAGAAATGGAAGACCAATAATCTAAATGAATGGGATAAAAGAAATAGAAGAACTTTAGAAATGTTTGAAGAAGTGGGAATAAGATTAAGATATCATCATACAAGATATGTTGAAATTAAAAAAATTAATGATGGGGAAATTTTGTCTTTGATTTAAAACACAGCTGCGGACACTAATTCAAAAGATATTGTTTTATCACAATCATCTTTATAAAATTAAACTGGTTTTATTTTTTATTAAAAATTTAAAATGATACTTTCTGCTTTAAAGGTTTTGGAATTAAATGAGGAATACGGATTAGTCGAGGGCCTTGGTGAGAGAGACGCTAAAAATCCAGAGGGAGTTGGTCTTGATTTAAGAGTTGGAGAAGTTCATCGTCTGACAGGAGACAGCCTTATTGGAATAGAGAAGAGATTGAGTCCTAAGACAGAAAAAATAGCAAGTTTGGATATTGATGGAAATAAAGAAATAATGATGGAACCTGGAGAGTATCTCTTGGTTACGACTATGGAAACCATACATTCCCCAAAAGAAAAAGTTAATATTGGAGAAGGAATGCCTCCTGTATACCTCATGCCTGTTATTTATCCGAGAAGCAGTCTGCAGAGGGGGGGCATTGCTCTTCTTTGCACAAAGACAGATCCTGGCTACAAAGGAAAATTAACCTTTGGGTTGAAGAATCTGAGCAATCAGGATTTTGAATTTGAATTAGGAGCAAGAATGTTTAATCTTGTATTTGAAGCTGTTATTGGCGATATAAATAGGCCATATACAGGACAGCATCAGGGAGGAAGAGTCACAAGTGAAGGAAAAGAAGAGAAGCAAACATAAAAATCATTAAATCATAAAATGGTACAACAATATTTGGAACACTCCAGGGAAATCCTTTCTTCAAAATCTTCAAGGTTTAAATTCAACGAGAGAAGAGGACTTGGAAGAATATACATTTTTGGATATCAGAACAGATACAATCTCCAGGAAGGATTTCCTTTGCTGACAACCAAAAAAGTTGGCTTCAAAACAATCACCCATGAATTAATCTGGTTTTTTAGCGGAAAGACAAATATAAAATATCTTGCCGATAACAATGTCCACATCTGGGACGACGATGCTTTCAACCATAACCTCCAGAACATGGTTAATGAGGGAATATTTCCACAGAAATTTGAAAAGTATTCTGAACCATGGGTTGCTGCAAGAGATGAATATGCAAAAAGAATAAAAGAAGATTCTGAATTTGCCGAAAGATGGGGAGATTTAGGGCCTGTTTACGGCTCACAATGGCTTCACTGGCCGAAGTTTATTCCTTTTAATATTGAAATCAGCGGAAAAAAAGAAGAATATTACGTAAAAGACCCAAACGGCATAAACCAGCTCGATTTAGTAATTCAAAGCATGAAAAAAGATATTAAATCGGCAAGACACATGGTTGCTGCCTGGAATCCTCAGGAAATTGAGGAAATGGCCCTGCCTCCTTGCCATACTTTGTTTCAATTTAATTCTGACGGAGAACGATTGGATTTGATGCTTAATCAAAGAGCCTGCGACATGTTTTTGGGAGTTCCATTCAATATTGCAAGCTATGCAATGCTTACAACAATTTTTGCAAAACAGATGAGATTAGAAGTCGGGGATTTTGTGCATACATTCGGAGATGTTCATTTCTATTGCGGAGCAGGTGAAAGGGCAAAATGGTATCAGAAAAATCTGGAGGAATTAAAGAGCAGAGTAAGAAATGTAAATGGCCTTGAAGAACATCTAGAAACGCTTGAATGGGTAAACAGTTCAGCTCCTAAGGAAGACAGGGGAAAAGAAGGAATGGATCATGTTACAGGAATCCTTGAACAATTGGCAAGAGCTCCAAAGCCATTGCCAAGAGTAACTATTGCAGATAAGAATTACAAGGAATTAACAATAAATGATTTTGTTCTTGAGGGATACAATCCTGAACCAAAAATAGAAAGGACTTTGGCTGTTTAAATGGATTTGAGAATAATTGTTGCTGTTTCAGAAAATGGTGTTATTGGCATAAATGGAAAAGTTCCTTGGGACATCAAAGAAGACAGGGTTAGATTCAGAGATCTAACGTTAAAGCATCCCATAGTTATCATGGGAAGAAAGACTTACGAATCTATTCTTGAATTTTTAGGAAAACCTTTACCAAATAGAAAAAACATTGTTCTTTCAAAAACCCTTGAGCCAACTGAAGGGATTTATGTTGCAAGAGATATTGAAGAAGCAATTAAACTGACAGAAAACTTAGAATCTTATGTTATTGGTGGAAAAAGAGTTTATGAAGAATTTCTCCCCATCGTAAACTTAATGGACATAACAAGAGTTCACAGGAATTATAGGGGAGATACCTTTTTCCCAGAAATCAACTGGGAAGAATGGAAGAGGATCTCTGAAGAAAGAAAAATGAATGAGGATGGGATCTGCTTCTCTTTTTTAAGATATTTAAGAAAATAGGTCTAAGAAAACTTTTATAAATCCTTTAATATAAAAGTTTAATAGGAGCAAACTACAAAAGTTAACATTTTATAATTCATTTTTAATTAATAATTTTTATTGGTATTACATTAAAAGATATAAAATTAGACAACAAAACAAGAAGGAAAATGGCACAAACGATTGCTGCAGTTACAGAACTGGAAAACGGGAAAGACTTTGACAGTTTCACTAAAAGTGGGCTTGTTATCATAGATTTCTGGGCAGACTGGTGCATGCCCTGCGTCATCATGGCTCCAATAATGGAGGAGCTTTCAAAGAAGTTCAAAGGAAGGGTCAAATTCGGGAAAATCAATGTCGATGAAAACAACGAGCTCTCGAGAAAATTCAGGATCTTCTCCATACCAAACTTTATTTTGTTCAAGGACGGCAAGCCGGTAGACCAGTTCGTCGGCTCAATGCCCAAAGAGGATTTTGAAGAGAGGTTAAGGAAGCATCTATAAACCAATCCTTGATTGCAAGAATATGTCAGAAAAAGAAGTTCTCGAACACTTGTTAAGAAGCACGCTTTTCGGGATTTTTGCGGGAAGCCTGGTTTCAAATCTGCATTTCTATTTCTCAATTTCCTCGCAATTACATAATAATCTCCTGGAAAGAGGCATAGAAGGCATGCGTGATTCAGAAGAATTTGCAAAGAGTTCGCTTGAATATACTGAAAAAAGGAGCTTTGTAATCCGGCATCTTTTCTATACCGGCACTAGATTGGCTTGTAAAAAGTTTTTGAGAGAGATTGGAGAAGACCATTGAGTTTCATGTACCCGGCGTTTAGAAAGATTTTTTAAATCTAAATTGGCTTACTGAGATACGGCTCCGTAGCTCAGTCTGGTAGAGCACTGGACTTTTATGAGAAGAACCAAGGTTCTTCCTCACACCATCTCCTTTTGGAGAAGATGGAGAAACGAAGAGATCCAGGTGTCGTGGGTTCAAATCCCATCGGGGCCATTTAAGATAATAGAAAGACATATAAATTAGTAATCCCTGGGTATTACTATGAAAACGATTAGCATAAAACTTCCAGAAGAGGATATAAAAGAACTAGAAGAATTCATAAAAAAGAGAAATTATCCTTCTAAATCGGAGTTTATAAGAAACTTGATAATTGAGAGGCTAGAAAGAAATAGAAAAGAAAAAATAGGCTGGATGATTTTAGCAGAAAGATCAATGAAAAAACTCTGGGATAATAAAGAAGATGAAGTTTGGAATAAATACTTATGATAGAACAAGGAAATTTAATTTTGGTGCCTTTTCCATTTTCTGACCAATCAGGAAGAAAAGTAAGACCTGTTGTAGTTTTAAGCAATGATGAATTTAATGAACACTCTCAAGATATTATTGCTGTTGGCATTACCTCTAACATCTCTAAGGATAGATATAGCTTAAATTTAGATAATAGAGATTTAAAAGAGGGTAAATTAGTGACAAGATGTGTAATAAAGGTTGAGAATATATTACGGCTAGATAAGAGTTTAATTATTAAAAAAATAGGAAAAATTAAAGAAGAAAAATTAGATAAAATAATAAGGATTTTTAATGAGATTATTAAAGGTCAGCAGAAACCTTAACACTCCTGTTTAAAGGCAGTCGGGGCCATTTTCGTTGAAACCTTCAAAAAACCCCTGAAAAATGTTTCACAGAAACATTTTTAAACCAAATTTTGATATCTTTTATTATTGAAGAGTTATCAAAACTCTGCTCGATTGCTCCCATTTAATTTCATTGAAAAATTAAATTCCCCGTCGTAACTAGCCAAAACCCATTAAAAAGATGCACATTCTACAGCCAAAACATACCAAACTCAAGGAAAAAGAGGTCGAAGACATTCTCGGAAAACTCAATATTTCTAAGGCACAGCTGCCAAAAATCCTTTCCAGCGACCCTGCACTGCCAGAGGGCTGCGCAGTCGGAGACATAATCAAGATAGAAAGAAAGGACAAGGATAGCGAGAAGACGCATACTTATTACAGGGTTGTGATATAAAATGGGAAAAATAAGAAAAAATATGCTAAATAATATGAATGTTAATATGGTTAAAATCAGGTTTAAACAGATCAGTCCGAGATAGCCTTATATTAAAAGCAGAATAAAACTGCGAAGCAGACAATTCAAATCCAAAAATGAAATCAGAGAAACACCTCATAGTCAAGAAATACCTGGAAGAGCACTCCTTAGTTGAATCAAACATCATTTCTTTCAATAATTTCATAGAAAAAAGGATGCAGGAAATTGTCAATGAGATAGCTGAAACCGTGAACAACGAGGATTTTGAGATAACGCTGGGAAAGATATCTGTTGGCCAACCAAAGGTCATAGAGGCTGACGGAAGCTCTTCCTTGATAACTCCGCATGAGGCAAAGCTGAGAAGTTTAACGTATGCTGCTCCTGTAACCCTTGAACTAACTGTAAAAAAAGACGACCAGATAGATTCTGAAACTGTGGAAATAGGAAAGATACCTATAATGGTCAGGAGCAAGGTCTGCAACACAAACGGCATGAACAAAGAACAGCTGATAGAGACCTATCACGACCCGTTGGATCCTGGAGGATATTTCATAATAAAGGGGAATGAACGTGTCATGGTCATGGCTGAAGATCTTGCAGAAAACCAGCCTTTCGTTGAGACAAACTCAAAGGACGAACTCACATTGAAACTCTTCTCCTCAAAAGGAACATACAGGATTCCTGTCCTTATCTCGGAAAGCAAAGAAGGAATCCTTGAGGTATCTTTCAGCAAGTTCAAAGATGTTCCTGCCATAATAATCCTGAAAGCTCTCGGCCTCATAAAAGAGGCAGACATAGCCAAATACATAGGGAAAGAGACAGATTCTTCAATAGTCAATCTGTATGAATTTTCAAACATAGCTACAAAAGAAGATGCCATGCTTTACATTTCTGAAAAAACAAATCTTCAGGGAACAAAAAAAGAAATCCTCGACCGTGTAAAGCAGAGAATTGATTCCTATCTTTTTCCCCATATAGGCCAGAAGAAAGAAGACAGGATAAAAAAAGCCATAACTCTCTGCAAGCTGATAAAGCAGTTCCTCATAGCCAAGGAAAATCCAAACATCAGGACAGACAAGGACCATTATGCAAACAAAAGAGTCAGGCTTTCAGGAGACTTGCTTGCAACGCTATTCAGGGTAAATCTGGGAATTTTGATAAGGGACATACAATATTCCCTTCAGAAATCCGCAAAAAGAAAAAAGTTCTTCTCAATAAAGATAATAGCGAAATCAACGTTGTTTTCCCACAGGGTTGAAAGCGCAATTGCAACAGGAAGCTGGACAGGGGAAAGAAGCGGAATAACGCAGAACATGGACAAGACAAATTACCTCGCAATAATCTCGCAATTGCAGCGTGTTTCTTCTATGCTTCCAAGCGACCAGGAAAATTTTGCGGCAAGAGCCCTTCATCCGACACATTATGGAAGATTCTGCCCTATAGAAACTCCTGAAGGAACGGAAATAGGGCTGAGAAAAAACCTTGCTATTTTAAGCAGGGTTTCAACAAGGACGAACATGGACGGGGAAAAATTCCTGAAAGACCTGGCTGTCTACGGGCTTGAACCGATGGAAACAGGGGAAAAAGGAACAGAAGTTTTCTTCAATGGAATTTTTATCGGAAGCGTAAAGAATCCTGTTGATTTCACAAAAAACATGAGGGAGAAAAGGAGAAATTCAGAACTCCCGATAGAGATGAACATAATGTATGATGAAAATTTCCAGACAATAACCATTTCTACAGAGCCGGGGCGTGTTTTAAGGCCATTGATAATAGTTAATAATGGTGTTTCAAGGCTGAAGAACGAGCACCTTGCAAGAGTAGAGCAGGGAGAAATGGGATGGAAAGACCTGATTAAAGAAGGTATTATAGAATATCTCGATGCGGCAGAAGAAGAAGAGGCTCTTGTAGCATTGCATGAAGAAGACCTCACTCTCTATCATACGCATCTTGAAATAGACCCGACAGACTTGTTCGGCGTTGTGACTTCGCTCGTTCCTTATTCAAACCACGACCAAAGCTCGAGACTTAACAGGGGAAGCAAAACACAGAAACAAGCTCTTGGACTTTATGCAGCAAATTATCTTTCAAGAATTGATACAGATGTTTCTGTATTGCAGTATCCGCAAAAGCCGATAGTGAGGAGTTTTGTATATGATACATTGCAGGCATATCCTGCAGGCCAGAATCTCATCGTTGCAGTAATGACTTATGAAGGCTACAACATGGAAGATGCTTTGGTCTTCAACAGGGGAAGCCTGGAAAGGGGAGTTGGCCGCAGCTTTTATTTCAAGCCTTACAGTGCCATAGAAATGAATTATGCAGGTGGATTGAAAGATGAAATAACAATACCTGAAAAAGACTCTTCCGGATACAAGATAGAGAGCAGTTACAGGCATCTTGAATCAGACGGAATAGTTTATCCTGAAGCAGAAATCGGAGAAGGAGAAGTCATGATAGGAAAGGTTTCTCCGCCAAAGTTCCTTTCTGAAGCAAGGGAGATTTCTGTAAGGACAAAGAAAGAGTCAAGCATTGCAATGAAACAGGAAGAAAAAGGAATTGTTGAGGGAGTCTTAATAACAGAAGACGACGACGGAAACAAGATTGTGCAGGTAAAAACCCGCGACCAAAGAATTCCTGAGCTTGGGGACAAATTCGCAACTTCCCATGGACAAAAGGGAGTCATAGGGCTGATAGTCGATGAGGAAGATGTTCCCTTCACTTCAAAAGGAATCAAGCCAGACGTGATGTTCAATCCTCACGGACTTCCAAGCAGAATGACTGTCGGTTATCTTCTGGAGCTTCTTGCCGGAAAAGTCGGCTGTTTAAGAGGAGAGATAATGGATGGAACAGCATTTTCGGGGGCAGATAAAAAAGAGCTGGAAGAGCAGCTGAAAGAGCTTGGATTCAGGTATGATGGAAAAGAAACAATGTATTCCGGAGTGACAGGACAAAAAATGCAGGCAAGAATTTTTGTCGGGAATCTTTATTATCTGAAACTTAAATACATGGTCGGAAACAAGCTTCACGGAAGAGCTTCCGGAAAAATAGCACTTCTCACAAGGCAGCCTGTCGAGGGAAGATCAAGGGGAGGAGCATTGAGGCTTGGAGAAATGGAACAGCAGGCAATAGTTGCGCACGGAGCATCTCTTCTTCTGAAAGAAAGGTATGATTCAGACAAGGTTCTTCTTCACGTGTGCACAAAATGCGGAACACTTGCAATAGAGGACAACATAAGAAACAAGACAGTATGCCCTATATGCAATTCAGAAGACGTTGAATCTGTGGAAGTCAGCTATGCATTCAAGCTCCTGATTGAAGAACTGCAAGGACTGCACATTCACACGACGTTCGGATTAAAAAACAAGTATGAATAAGATGACAAAACAAAAAAAATATTACGGCATAATCATCAGAAAAGTTCCAGAAGAAGCACATGATAAAGTCGTTGATTTAATAACAATGAACGGAGGCAGAGAAACAAAAAAGGAAGGGGAATTTACTTATTACACCATGAATGATAGTGAAGAACAACATATCAGAATAAACAGAAATGAGGGGAGAATAGAAATAAGCGATAAAATTATTCCTGAGTTTATAGAATCGATAAATGAAATAA
>JBBTAK010000034.1:0-2477 GCA_038044245.1 Nanobdellota archaeon | reverse complement strand
GGTGTGATTTAGGAGGAGCATATCCTGTCAAAGATGTCATACAATCAGGAATAGCAGGAAGCATTGCCCTCTGCCTTCCAAATTGGCCAGAAGTTAAAGTTCCTATTTGTGTTTCAGGAGTGCATGCAGGACTTGAAGGATATCGTAGTGTTCTTAGTTCTTACCAACAATGCCTACAAACAAGTTTGGACACAGGGCAAACTGTTGGTATTTGCGATGAGCTAAACAGCATTTACATGTGTGAGTTTTTCTGGAGACAAGGACTTCCTCTGATAAAATATGCGATACCTAAAGTCATAGGAAGTGTTCTCGGACAAAACATTCGAGGAGGAGGAGAGTACCTTGGAGTTGCAGATGCTTTGTCAAATGCGGAAAAATCCATAGATTATTTCAGCCAGTATTATGCTGCAAATTCTTTCGCTGCATTCAAGGCACGATCTGTAGAAAGCGTTGGATCAGAAATCTGCAGGAACTGGGTTTCTCTTACAGGACCAAAGGGCAATCTATTCGATGCACTTATAGCGCCAGATTCACCGTCTCAGTTCTACGGAAGATTTGAGGAAATTCCATACACTACAGCGACAAATCCTCCCGTATCTCAGTACAAAGTGTTTTATCATATATATGCAGGAAAAGACCTACCTTCTTATTATCAGGTATATCTTCGAGGAACAGGAGGTTCATTTTATCAGGACACAGATTTCAGAAGACCGGTCGCAGCAGGATTCATCAAGGCAGGAGACTTTAAATCAGAAACAATAGATTTTACTGCTCCTTCTGGCTACAAAGAATTGTGCATAGTTGTCAATGGGCAGGAAGTTTGTGGCTTTAAACAAGTCACTACAGAATTTGGAATAAACTACCTTTCAGAGAAGTATGTTCAGCAGCAGGCGTCTCAAACAGACATAAAGTCAGAGGCAGAATGTGTTTCCGGAAGTCCAAGCGCTTTCAGTTTCTTGAATCCAAATATACAGGCAGGTGCTGAAGAGGCCTTGAATCCGGCAATATATAACAGAGGAATAATAAGAATTTGTTCTACAGATAATCCAGGAAAAACCAGCGACCCGGCTGCAGGAACAGAAAACTCCCGATGGAAAGAAGTTGGTAATTGTGGCAGCCAGAATCTGAAATGCTGGCTTGACACAGACAGTGTAAAAAATGTTGTTAAGAATTCCAACATAGAAGGACAGATTCTAGGAGAAGTGGAAGATCAATATATGGGTGCATTGAAGAAAGAAGGATTATATCTTGCTGATTTTGATTCTTTTAAGAAAGAGTTAGACGAGCTCACAGGTCAGGCGATGATAAATAAGATAAATGAAAATATCGGAAAGGTATATCAAAATAATCAGAAAGCTTATTTATATTTAAAGAGAGGAAATGCTTACAGCAGTTTGGCCATAAAAGTTTATGGTGATGCAATAGGAGAGCAGGAGAAAACAGCAACACAAACAACACCAACTGTGGGAGGGGGGCAAGAAGAAACTCCTTCTGGAGAACAGACAATACAAAAAGAAACAACTATCCCCACATCTTCAACATGCTCGACCCCAGAAAGCTGTCAGAAAGTATTGGGAGCAAGAATAATAGAACTGGCCAGACAGAAAAAGACAGAGCAAGGCATTTCTGATGACGCTATAAAAATAGATACAGGAGCAGAATCCTTCGAATGCCTTGCTTTGCAGGTTGCATTAACAGAAAGTAGTATTCGACATTGCATAAAGTCACAAGAAAATGAAAATCCTTTATATTGCGATGGAAATAAAAATACAGTTTTAGGCGGAGATGGGGGAGGTAGCCTAGGCATTATGCAGATAAACACAAAAGTACACACAAACGTAGATGCTACAGACTTTGAAGACAACGTGAATTACGGGCTTGATTTGCTAATCGACGGATATAATTCAATACCATTTTCTTATAATTGTCACATGCCCGAAGGTTATCCATCATTTGGAATTATTGCTTTAGATTCTTCCGGGTTTCCCCCTGCTGGAACCTTTGAGAAAATTCCCTATTCTGGCTGGAAGCGTGCCATAAGAAATTATAATGGATGGAATTCTAAATGCTGGTGCTATGTTGACCCGAATGATGTATATAACAAATGCACAGATATAAAAACAAGTAAGGCAAAAGTTTCAGGAAATCCAAATTATGTCGATGATGTCATAAAAGCAAAACAGAATTTTAATAGTAACTTCTTCCCAGAATGTGCTTAGATGAAAATGCGGAGACTAGGATTCGAACCTAGGTAAGCACTAAGCTAACAGGTCCTAAGCCTGTCCCGTTTGACCGCTCCGGCATCTCCGCGTTAAAAATTAGGTATGGTCAATAGTTTTAAAGGTTAACTATAAACATCTTTTTATAAGTATAACTCTTTTATTAAAATTATCCCTCATTAATTATATCTCTTTTAAGAATTTTATTTCTCCTTTACTCTTGACTCGCTCTCTTTCTGCTTGATTTTGTCTTCGAGG
>JBBTAK010000033.1:0-2361 GCA_038044245.1 Nanobdellota archaeon | reverse complement strand
AAGAAAAAATTGTAAACAATTTTCCTTGCGTTGGTTTTTTAACAAAAACGCACCGGAAGGGTAGAAGATGATGGAAAAAAAATTAAAAGAAGGAGAATATGACTTAGCATTTTTTAGATCACATGGGGAAGTCCCAGCAGAAAGAATAGAAGAGATGACTGTCGGACAAAGAGCTCTTATAAATGTAGAGACAGGAATAGAAGATGTTGATAAGCAGAGACTTGAAAGATATCGGGAAAAAGTAGAAACTGAATTGGTAAAAAGAGGGATAAACCATAGATTAGAAACCAAAAGTCTTAAGTTTGATGATGGAAGAAAATTAGGTTTAATTATTACAAGACAATAAAATGCAAGAACAAAAAACAAACACCAGTCTTCCGGAATTCAAGATTTTTGACCTGTATGAGACAGAAGGCATTTCTGTAGAAGACCCTGGCCTGAAAAATGTGATAAACTTAAAACCAAAATTATTTCTGAAAAGTTATGGAAGGAATTTCGGGAAATTTGGGCAGACAAAGGTAAATCTCGTGGAGAGGCTAATAAACAGGCTCGCAGTTGCAGGACACAGGGGAAAAAAGCACAAGATAATGTTGGGAACATCTACGGGAAAATATTCAAGAAACGCAGGAATTGTTTTGGAAGCCCTTGACATGATAGCAAAAAAAACAGGAAAAAATCCAGTGGCTGTGTTCCTTAAAGCTGTTGAAAAAGCTGCTCCGAGAGACGAGGTAACTGTAATCGAATACGGCGGTGCCAGATACCCCCAAGCAGTAGACGTCGCTCCATTAAGGCGTGTGAATTTGGCGGTAAAAAATCTAGTTCACGGAGCTTCCGACAAGGCATTCAACAAGAAGAAAACAATTTCGCAGGCGCTCGCAGAAGAGATAGTTCTTGCTTCTGAAGAAAATGGCGAGAGTTTTGCAGTAAGAAAAAGGATAGAATCAGAAAAGCAGGCCGACAGCGCAAGGTAGTCCTATTTCTTTATTTTTTCTGCTAATCCTTCCTTTAATCTTTCCTGACATTCAATTAAAACTCTGTTTTGATCTGGAAATTCATTAATAATTAATCTTCCATGAATGGTTACTGTAGCAAGAGGTCTCGGCTTTTTGCTATCTATCTTTCTTGGATAATCCTCTGATATGTCCATGGGAACTACAAAATATTTTCCTTCAAAAAATGGCCCTTCAAGAGAAAACCTTAACCTCTTAAGTTCTTTTATTGCAGTGTCTATGTCTCCAAAATCATATTCTATTGGCATGTTATTCTCTTTATGGTAGCCTTTAAATTATTTTTGGTGTTTTGTTCTATTTTGTTAGAGAGGCTTAATATTTTAGTTCACGATAATCTTTATAAATTAATTCTTGCAATAAAAGCTATGACAAGCTTGGCTGATTGCTTGAGGGAAGTTGGCCTTTTTGAGTATAGCAAAGGATATAGTGATGAAGGGTGTAAGATGGTTTCTGATGCGGTAAATCTTGCCCTTGATAGCCATCCAGCTGTTTTGCAGTTTGACATTGATCAAGAACTATTTGGGTTTGGAGTATCAAAAGGAGGAGGCCCAGCTGATTATGGCTCAATTACACAATTTGGAAAAAATAAATATCTAAGAAAACCAAAAGGATTTCATCATATTCCTCTTTACGATGTTGTAAAAAGGGTAGTCAAAAGAAGCAGTGGAATTGAAAGGAAAATAGTCTTGCGCGGAGAAAAAAGAGGCGGGATACTAAGACATTCTAAAGTTTTTTATAGAGACAGAGGGTTAATGGAAAAGTATATTGAGTTAAGGCTTACTGTAAAAAAGCAAACTTTAGCTGAATTAAAATTGGCCTGATGTTTTAATTTTTCTTCTCCCAAATGTTTAAAAACAATTTTTTTCTTCATTAATTATATTCTCTTTTAAGGGAAAAGGTAGTGTAGGAAAACCGTAGGTGTTCAAACAATGGTTGAAAAAGAATCACAGTTCGACAAGATAAAAAGGCTGAGCAAGAATCAGAAGCATATTCGTAATATCGCGACAAGTGCCCATATTCACCATGGAAAGACTGCATTGACAGACAATCTTCTGGCTGCTTCAGGCCACATGGCTACAAAATCTGCAGGAAGCCTTGAAGAGGGAATGACGACCTGGCAGCATGCGGACGAGCAGGAAAGGCTCATGACTGTTGACGCTGCAAACGTCTCCATGGTTCACAATTTTCATGGCCAGGAATATCTGATTAATCTGATTGATACACCAGGACACGTTGATTTCTCAGGAAATGTTACAAGAGCAATGAGAGCTATTGACGGAACAGTTGTCCTTGTGGATGCTGTTGAGGGGATAATGCCGCAGACAGAAACAGTGATAAAACAGGCATTAAG
>JBBTAK010000032.1:0-34606 GCA_038044245.1 Nanobdellota archaeon | reverse complement strand
GTTTCCTGTGAGAATATTTGTGTCTCCTCTTTTTCCTATCTTTCTCATTTTATGCTTTATTAACAAATTCATCACATTTAAGTTGATCGTAGTTATCTTTGTTTTGTTCCAATATTATCGGGGGTTGATAGTCTGGATTTATATACAATCTGACAAAGGGAGTATAACTCCAGATGCTATCCTTAGTTATTGCTGTCAAAATAAAGTATTGTTTATTTAATTCAAGATTATTATTCAGATAATCTTCGGAAAGAAAGTCAAGATTATTTTCTGAATAAAGATATTGTAAGTAAGTCTGGGATTTTATTTTTTGAGTTGTTCTCAGATAATTGTAAAATTCTGCATAAGATATCGTTTCTTCTTCTTGAGGGATATCTTTAAAATTAACTAAGGAACAAACAGCACATGTAATAGCGGTTCCACCCTCTCTTGGATTTGCCCTAAAGTCAATCTTACCTTCTCCAAACTGCCACCAGCATGAAGACATTTCATCAGCTAAAATTTTCATTATCTCTTCTTTATTTTTTGGATCAACAACAAATTTCTCTGATGCTGTCACTTCACAATCTCCACCGCCCGAAACGCACAGATAGCTAGTTTTGCAATCAATAGAAGACACAAAATCACCAAGAGGCTTATCTCTTAAAACAAGAGAATTTCTGCAGATTTCAGCATCGGTCGTTCCTCCAAGATTAAGCCTAAAAATCAAAAGGAGGATTATGATAAAGCTCGCTATAAGAATTATCATCCCGATTAACATTTTTCTTTCCATTTTACATCACTCCAAGTTTTTTCAGCAGAAAATATACTCCCAACAGGGCAACTGCAAAGAAGATTATCCATACCGCATATGTTATAAAGTCCTCTAAGTCCATTTTAAATTTTAAAATCCACCGCCTCCGCCAGCTTGTTCTGTAACAAGACTTATTTTTTTATTTGTTTGGTCTATGTTAAGTGTTATTGGAGGATTTTTTATCTGGATACTCTCCTCCTGGAAAACTTCGGTTCCTCCTGGCAGGAGTCTTAATTCTCCAACTGTTTCAAATTTTTGAGCATTATCCAGGCATACCCACTTTTTATCGCAGCTATCTGCATTATCTTCCTCACATATGCATATGCAGTTCTCCCATCCAAGATTAGAGCATGAACCAGGGAGTCGTCTTTCTATTTTGTTGGGATTCAAAGGGTCTGTGGCCTTAAAATTGTGGGGCCATGCTCCAATCCACCATCCTTTAGGATTGTAGATATCAACCCTTTCTTTTCCGGAATTTATTTCAGACACCAAAAAATTTAGGGAAGATTTTGCCTGCTCTAATTCCTGTGACTTGTTGGTAGAGAGATACAATGCTACCAAAAGATAAACCAAAAAGCCAAGAGCAATCACCGCTACAACCAGTTTTAATGTTTCTTCTGCCAGTAGAAATCCTTTTTTATTTTTCATTTTATTTCAAAATTCCAAAGATGGCTTTTGCAGGCTCTCCTCCGAGGCCCCTAAAAAAGTCTATGACATAATCCTTGAAAAACAGGGAAATTCCTCCGATAACTAAGACAATAACGACAACTGCAACAATCCACTTTATCAGATTCTCTTCTATCAGCATTTTAACGTTTTATTGTTTCACCGAAAAATATCCTTGATTTTTTCTATGAGTAAAATGCCCTTCTCCCTTAATATGAATATGGTAATCATAAGCACGACAAGAACAGCCAAGGCTATTGCCCACAGTGGTAGAGTTTCAGTGACAAGGCCTCTTTTGTCTTTTTTACTGCCACTTTCGTATCCAATCAGTGATGCAATCAGATATGATATTACTAATAAGATAATTATGGGTAGAAACAATCCGCCAATTAAATCAGGTAGTAATGAATAAGGTAGCAATAAATGAATAAGATTTGTGGTAATTTCTTGTGGGCAGGGATTTTTAAAACACTGCACTCTTGCCGGGATTGTAATTGGTATCGTGAATAAAATGATGTAAAGTATAACAAAGGTTATCACGAATAATATTAATTTGAATTTTGTGGGTTTGAGTAACTCACTTAATTTCATACATCTTCACCTCTATAGTTTCTCATATTCAAAGAAAATCCATAATAGTTAATAAATGTTTTTAGCGAGGAGAGTCAACGGGAGAATTATTTTTGTTTTCTGAAAAGACTAGATAATCCCATTAAGATGAAGCTTATTCCAATTATAGGTAAGAAATATTGGGACAAGACTCCCGCATTGGTTGGAAAGGCATCACTGAAAAATCTTATATAAACAATTCCTGCACCAATAAGAAGATAAAATAAACCTATGCCTTTTCCCATTTCAATCAGTATAAATCCAAATTAATAAAGTTAACTAATAATAAATGTGGATTAAGGAACCAATCCTCCGACAACTATGGATGTCAGAACAAACAGCATTACAACTGCCAGAAATGCAGTGATGAAATAAAGCATCATTGCGCTGGTCAGGTTTCTTCCTGTTTTATTTGTTCTTTCTAATTTGTCTTCTCCGGAATCTATCGTGACCAAAGCCCGTGTGAGTATGAAAACTATCTCAATGAGGTACAATCCTATTATTATCTGCAAAAAGTAAGGTGGGATCATTGAAGTCACATCAAAGATATTTATTATGTTTCCAAGATTTCCCAAAGCCTCTGTTCCCTGGCCGCTCAATTCGCTTAATTTTAATCTTGTAAGAATAGAAGTTATCATCGCCGCAAGGCCAACGACAACTCCTGAAAGAAGAGGAGCAAGGAAAGTCATGTTGGATTTCATGTCAGAGATGACTTCTGCCAAAAGGTCCTTGAGCCTGGAGGTTATCTTCTGCAAATTTTTAACATACTCTGATATGCTCATGAGGCTTAAGGCTGCAATCTGCAGCCCTTTTTTCGAAGCTTCTACAAGGATTTTCATGCTCGTGGAAATTAAATCAGAGGGATAATAGACGACTGCTCCCCTTTTTGTGTCAAAAATCGCCCTTTCCACGCTCATTCCCATCTGCCGTATGTTGTAATTCACCCTCATGAAGAAATCTTCTGTTTGCAAACCGCGGGAAGATTCTGCTATTTTTCCGAATGCTATTTCCGGGGGAACTCCGTTTCCTATCCTGTTTCCAAGCTGGAACAAAGAATTGTTAAACTCAGTTTCAAGCTGATTGGTTTTTTCCCTTTCAATTATCATCTCCTTTGTTTTCTCTTTGTAAGAAAGTGAAAAAAACAGGGCAATTCCCAAAGGTATGAGCATGCTTAATAACAATGCTCCAATTCCAAGAGGTCCTGCGCTTTGTCCATTGCCCATGTCCACAAAACCAAAAATCTTATCATCTCCAAAAAATCCCAGTCCTATCTGGGAAAATGTATAATCTTTCTGCAAGCCAAGCATCTCGGGAAAAGAAGTATACTGAAAAATAAATGGTAAAAATCCTATTACTAAAAGCGGCAGAACAAGGATAAATGCCTTGAGGTATGGTGCCTTGCTCTTATATTTTGGATAAAGGGGATTTCTTTCGAGAAGAGAGGATTCTCCGTGGCCTCCTGGCCTTAAAAACAAAACTTTGTCAGTCAGGTAAAAAACGAAAAACGGAATTATAAGATTAAAGAGTATGAAAATATGGACCCAGTTTAACAATCCCCCCAACATTGCCGTTGCCAATGGAAGAAGCGCAAGCCCAAGAGTTGGTAATACGACGCCAAGCATGTAAACGTTTGTCAACGGGCTTTTAACATTATGCGTGAATCTTAGCATTTTGTCATAAACTCCATCTAAGACGACTTTCAATGCTTTCTCCAGGGTTGCAATCCTGTGCGAGTTGTCGGGTTCAAAAAGACTGCTTTCTATGAGGTGGAATGATTCTATAAACTCGGAAGAATAATCCCTCCATGTTTCAAGATAATTATCAAGGCTGTCTTTAATGCTGGAAAATCTGCCTACCTGAACATCATAAAAAACTTTTTTGAAATCAAGGGCAAGGGGATATTCCAAGTGCTCTGAGGCAAAGGCTACTGCTCTTTCAAGATTTGGCGTATGTCTCATGTAAACGACGATGTAAAGTATCGAGGGAACCATCTGGCTTGAGGCCTTCAAACGCCAAGAATTCGCAAGCCTTGCGGGGTATCCGCTAACAAAATAAAAAACAAAGAAAGAAAATATGACTGCAAGGAAAAAAAACAAAACAGGAAAGCCCGTGAATCCTCTTATGAAAAAAACAGACAAAGATATCAGAAGCCCGAGGAAGAGAGTTCCAAGAAATGCCATGATGCTTAGAGTCAAGGGCTGCCATGGCTCCAGGTCAAGATGAGCTATGTCTAAAGATTTTTTTATCTTTAAGGCATCTTTTTCAGCGACTTTCAGCTTTATTATATTTCCAAGACTTTTTGCCCAGCGCTCGTATTTTGAAACTGGGGGCGACATCTCGTCCTTGAATTTTAAGTAGGACTCGCTCTGTTTATTTTCCTGAATTCCCAACTGACCTTCTATCTTGCTGCCGTATTTTTTCAGAATTTCCTCAACATCATCGCTCATTTTGCCGACCTCTTTTTATATTTACCACAATATTTGTCGCCACTTTTAACCGATGAAGTGAAGAATGAAATCTAATTAATAAATGTTAAGATTTCAGCGTATTTTCAAGGTGAATAAGGGAAATGCCGCCTATGACTATTGCATAGAAATAGAAAATAACTCTTGTCAGCAGGGAGACAATTATTGCTGTTTCAAGATCAACTCCTGCCAGTGAATAAAGAAATATCATAAGGCTTTCAATCAAACCCACTCCTCCTGGAGTCGGAAAAAACACTCCTGCAAAACTTACAAGGCTAAAGACAACTATGACTAATAAGAAATTTATCTTGATTCCAAGCGACAAGAACAGGAAATAGGAAACAAAATAATTCAGTATCCAGTAAATTATAGAGAGAACAATTCCCAGAAAGAGTATCTTTTTTGTCCTGAGAGTTCTCTTAAATGCTCTTGTAAAATCACCTATATGTTTTCCTATTCTTTCCTGAAGTTTGGAATTCTTCTTAAAAGGATTTAACCATGAAATCATCCTGGATTTTTTTAACACAAGATAAAGGCTTGTTTTTGTTTTTCTCATGCTAAAAATAGGGATTATGATTGAAACAATAAAAATGAAAAAGAGAAAAGCCTGAAGAACAACCTCGAATTCTCTGGGAAGAGGCATGAATGTTACGAGATAAATGACTGAAAAAAATATGAAAAGTAACAGAGAAAGGATGTGGATTATCTTGTCGGCAAAAATCACTCCGAAAGTTTTTGAAACCGGTTTATTGTACTTCAGCCCAAATGCATAGGCTTTTGGTGGATCTCCGCCTATCTGGGCACTGGGAAGGACTGTATTCAAAAAAAAGCCTGCAAAAACAGTTTCGATAAGAAACATATAGTCTGGCTTCAGAAGCCAGCGGAAAAAATAAAAATTCCTGATTGAAAATATAAAAAAAGTTATGAAATATGAGGCAAATGCAAGAAAAAGATAAAGGCCATCTGCCTGGCTCAAAGAATCATAAGCTTCCCCCAGATCTATGCTTGTAACGATGTAAGCAGCCAATCCCAGCACTGCTGCAATAAAAAAAATCCTGATCCATATCTTCATTTAGATTTTCCTCTTTTTTATCTCCTGCTGAAGCCATTTCTGCCAGGCAGGAAAAACCTTTTCTCCAAGAGGCAGTCCTATCTCTTCCCTTACTTCATCAGATATCCTATGAAAGGCATGGTTAGCCTTCATATTGAATTTCGCTTCCAAAAGCTTGAAATTCTTTGTCTTTTCTGCTGCATTGACTACTTCCTGCTTTATTCTTTGTCTCAGAAGGATATTGTCATAAACAGCGTCCCAGTTTCCTGCCCATCCTTTCACAGTAGAGGCTATGTCTTTGATTATTTCACTGTCTCCGTTGATTAAATCCTCTGTCGGTTCCAATGTATCTTTTTCAACATTGTACTGCAAAAGGTCCACAAAACCTTTTTCTTCAAGGGGATCTTTTTTCCAGTGCTTTCTCACTTCTGAAAGTCTTACAAGTCTTTTCCATGAATGCAGACCATCAGGAGTTTTTATTGGATTTGCAACCGCAATTATGTCTGTGGCTTTGAAACTTGTGATGGGAACGTCCAGGTCATTCACTACCCTATCAAAAACAGCATAAGGGCTTGCCCCATGGATTGTTCCGGCAACAACATTCGCAAGAGCGCCAACTCTCATGGCTTCGTAAAGAGCCTGTGCTTCAACGCTTCTTACTTCCCCTATTATCAGAGAGCTGTCCCCCAGTCTCAGGCTTGTCCTTATTCCATCGTCGGCAGAAACTTCGGTTGTTGTTTTCAGCAGCGCAGAACGCACTTTCATTCTGAGAATGTCATACTTTAAGTTTCTCAGCGATTCTACAGGCAGTTCCAGAGAATCTTCTATGACAATTATTCTGTATTTTGGGATTATTTCAAGCATCAGGCTTCCGAGAAGGCTTGTTTTTCCAGAGCTTCTTGTTCCTGCAACGAGCAATGTCCTGCTGCCATCTATCAAAAAACTCAAAAGTCCTGCCGTAAAAGAATCTATCATCTTGTTCTGGATGAATAATGGTAAAGTCCATGGTTCTTCTCTATGCCTCCTTATTGCATATGCTAAACCATCAGGACTCATTGGTCTCTGGATTATTGCTATTCTGGCTCTGATTGTTCCTATTTCAAGCTGGGTATCAAGGATTGGATTTGCCTCGTCCAAAGGCCTTCCAGAAATAAGCCTGAATTTTGCAGCCCATGAATCTGCATCTTCCTGGCTCGGGATTATGTTAGTAATGCACTCGTCATAGTCCTGATGCCTCACAAAAATCGGTATCATCGGTATAGGTGCATTAAGGGAAATGTCCTGGAGTTTTTTGTCCTGCAATAATACTTCTATAAGGCCAAAGCCTATGGTGTGCCGCACGAGAATAGTTGCAAGCCTGTTCAAATCCGAATATGTCACCTTTACTCCCTTGCTCTGTGCCAAATCCTGCAGCAAATCTTTGGAGATGTTAAAGAAAACCTGCCTTGTCCTTTCTGTATCTGTAAACTCTTCTGCTTTTGGCTGATGCTCTATAAGGACTTTTCTTGCGGTGTTCAGCAATCCAGAATGATCTTCGCTTAAATTATTTTCCGGTGGAAGGAGATGATATATAAGTTTGGGCTCTTCTTTTTTTCTCAATATAGTAACGAGAGAAACATCATGCTCCCCGTTTGATATTTCATACTGATTCACAATCTCTGCATCTTCGGGAAGGTCAGAGACAAGCCTTGTAAATATAAAATTAGGGATAACATCTGGCCTGAAAATTCTGGAATAGACATCCCTGTTTCCCTTGGTGTAATCAGAAAGATAAGGCAGTGCCCTCTGTATTATGAGCGTATTTTCCAGCAGGGATGATATTCTTTCAAGAAAACCGGTATAGCCTGCCTGATCACTGCTGTATCCTGGGCCAAGTTTTTCCGTAAAGATTTTAGAATTTATGATTATTTTTTTTATTTCCGCATAAGCTGCCAGAGGATCTCTCTTTAGAAGGAGGAGGAAAGAAAAAATTTCATTATATCTCTGCGAAAAAAATTGTTCTATGCTTCCTATTTTCTCCCTGTAAAGAACTTTTTCCTGCCTCATAAGATAAGTATAAAGCTGGGCAATCTCAAGAAGCATCGATGTCTCTTCAAGGTCATAGTTATAATTTTTTTGCTGTATAAAAATCACTCTTGAGACATTTGGGTTCTCCATCAGCGCATCTATTGTTCTTGCCATGACGTCTGCAGATTCAGCTATGCTTGGGATGTAAGGGGCACCCATGTAATCTATGTAAAGTATATCTTCCCCTCCTTCCCTTTTTATTTCGTAAGAATAGGCTTTTTTTTCCTGTTGCGGCTGCATTTTTCTTGGGATTTGTGGTTCTTATGTCTCTCTTTAAAGTAAAAAAGACGAGAAGTTTAAAATTCTTTGGTTTAAACCCTGAAAATCCAAACAAATTTAAAGCGGCAGGGGCTCTTTTTATTTATGGGGGGAATAAAAAAAGAGGGGTTCTGAAAGCCTTTAATTTTTATCATGGAAGAAGTTCAGGGTGGTATGGATCCCTTTTTATTGGATATCGCTGCAAGATTCAGGGACCTTGAAGAAAAAAACAGGATGTTGAGAGACAGGCTTCTTCTCATAGGCCAGAATCTCATAGAAACCAAGGAAAAAACAACCTCTGACATTCTTGAGATAAAGCAAGAGCTGGAAGTCATAAAGAAAAATATGGAAAGGCTTGTTTCGTTTCTTGAAACAGCATCTTCTGAATTTTCAAAATTTGCAAGAAAAGAGGATCTTGAAATACTTTCAAGGCAGGCTAAGATGTTCCGGCCTTTGGATATTTTAAGGAAAAAAGATTTAAAAAAATAAAAGATTTAGCTAAATAATCAGGTTATAAAAATTTTAAAGTAAAATGGGTGTTTTAGATCAGGTGATGGACCTAAGAAGAAGAGGGGCTTCTGACTCGGATATCGTAAGAGCTCTTCAGGAGCAGGGATTTTCTCCTCTTCAGATAAACGATGCACTAGGCAGAGCTCAGATAAAAAATGCAGTATCGAGTATTACAGGTATCGAGCAGGGAATGGAGCATTCTATCCTTAGTTCTGAAGAAGAACCAGAAAGACTTCCTCTGGAAGGATTGGAAGGCGGAACTCTCAGCGACATTGAACTGACTCCTCCAAGTCCAGGAGGATTTGTTCCTATTCCGAGAAATGTTACAAAAGAGATTTCAAATGGAAATGGAGGAATGTACAACCAGCACGACCAACAGGAAAATATGGCTTACTATCAGCCCCAGCAATACCGGCAATATGCGCAATATCAGAATATGCCTCAGGAAACCTATCAATATTCTCCTATGTCTGGAGCGCAGGCTATTGACACAGACACGATGATAGAGGTATCTGAGCAGGTATTTATGGAAAAAAATAAGCCTCTTCAGAAGAAGATCGATGATGTCGAAGAATTCAGGGCAATTGCTCAGACAAAGCTCGATCATATCTCAGAAAGGCTGAGAAAGATAGAATCAATAATAGACAATCTCCAGGCAGCTATTCTTGAAAAAGTCGGCGGCTATGGCCATGGGCTTGAGACCATGAAAAAAGAAATGAATATGATGCAGGATTCCTTCGGGAAGATTGTCGGGGATATGGCAAAAAAATCAGAGGAAAAACACCACCATATTCCACATCCGCAGCATCACGTCATTGTCCACAGATCAAAAAGAACGACAACGAGAAAGCATTCCAGGAAAAAATAATCTCTATTCTCTAAAATTTCTCTCTAATGGTGGAAATCCTTTTTTTGGCCCTGCAGAGCTTATTACCGTAAAGAAAATCACTATTATCACTATCCCTAGAAGTATGGATGGCCAGTTTGTATACCACCAATATGCAGAATACCATCCGAGATACCCTGATGTCTTGATTAAAACAGACAAGAAGGCGATTACTGATACTCCCAAAAGAATGTAATTAACAACTTTGTTATTCTCTGAGCTAAAGAAAAGTCCTACGAGTATTATAAGAGTTAGCAAGATAGAGAGAGCAACACCCACTCTTGGGAAAATTTCTGAGAAAAAAACAGGGACAAGGTCGAACTGCAGGGCAAGAAGGCCTATGACAAGGGCAATTACTCCATTCAGCCCTCTGTTGTCTCCAAAGACTTTTATCTTTGAAAGAATTCCAAAAACAACCGCAAAAATCAGAAGAAAGGGAAGAACATAACTGAAGACTCCAAGCTGTTCCCAATATGCCAGAAGATTTCCAAAATCACCACCATAGAATCCCCCGAACTGCAAACCCAAAAAGTGTTCTATCATATTACATTTTACCAAATATTCTTTAAATATGTTTCTCTGATTCAGTATAGAAACAGGTTTTTGAGATAACGGCGATTACCGATTAAATAGTTTTCCAGCACAGAATATGGGAAACTATTTTTGAAGAAAAGAGGATTCTTGATTAAATACATTTCTACAATAAAAAGATATTATTCACAAAGGACAGGTTATCATTTTTAGCCATCATTACTGGAATTTATCCTCTTTTTTAAAAATCTGACTTCACTTTATCTTGTTTCCAATAGAAATAAAATCTTCCTAACTGCTGCTTTTTCCGCCTCTTATTATGGCAACCATTGCTATTATAACGACAGCTATGAAAACAATGTTTGTAATGAATTCCTCGCTCCAGCTTGATCTGAACAGGAAATCAAAGAAAGATCCCTGAACTCCCAATGCCCATAAAGTTGCAAGAATGACTGCAATAACAATGACTATCCCTATAAAATATTTGAGCCCCTTATTGGCATCTTTAAATTGCAGACCATCTTTTCCAGAAATGAAGCCCCATAACAATAAAGCGACAAACATGACAACTACGGCAACAGTGAGGAACAAAATCAGATTTGCGACAACTAGCTTTGGATTAATGAAGCTTATAAAAATCAGGCCGATAATGAATGCTATGAGGGCATTCAGCTGTTTTTTTCCAGAACCAAAGACTTCTGTTTTCTCAAGAATTCCAAAAACTATGAAAAAAAGCAATAGAAATGGATAGGCAAAATTCACAAGAACCCAGTGCTGGAGTATTGTTTCAGGCATTTAAATCATAGGGAGCCAAGCCTTTTAAATATTTTTATGTTATGAAAAAATATTTGATGGGTATTTCAGCTTTAAAAACAGGGTTATTGGGGAAATCTTATGGAAAAGTCATCTTAAATTTATGAATTGTTTATGGTTTATGATTATTCCATTAAAATTTATCAAAAATCAGCCTGTTTCGTTCTCTTTTCAATTTTCAATTGCCTTTCTAAACTAAATCTCCGGGAACAGCTTCCTCTATCTCTGCTTCTATTGGGCTTGGAAGTGCTGCCTTGTTTATTATGAACACGTCGCTTATGGCCTTAACGAACTGGTGCGGGATTATCACTCCTCTTGCTCCGCCTATCAGTGATATGACGCTTCCTCCGACTTTTATCTTCCATCCGTCAATTTTATTGTCAACAAGATTTGCTTCTTCCACTTGCCCAAAAAAGTCTCCGGAATCGGTGAAAGCCTTCAATCCTATGACGTCAGTAATCTTCCTTACCCTCATAATAAAAATCAATCATACCGATTTAAATACTTTTCCATGATTTAATGTATATTAAAAAATTTGGGCAAATTTGAATAAATCCAGACAAAAAGTTTTTGCATCAAAAAAAGCAAGAAAAAAAGAGGAAAAGGAGAAGAAAATATGATAAAGCATAAAATAATAAACTTTATAAGAAATGCCGTCATTAAGTAAACATGCTTGAAAAAAAAGAAATAGGGACTTTTCTTGTTCTTACCTTAGTTCTTTCTCTGACAATAAGTGCTTTGAAAATAGATGCCTTCAAGAAAGTTTTTTTGGCTGTATTTCTGATTCTTGCATTAAACATCCTTGGGAAAAAAATAGCTGCCTTTTATCTTGATTCAGAGATAGAAATTAAGCCATGGCAGATAGAAAGATACGGCATCAAGAGCAGCGGCGAGTTTAAAAATCCTTTTCAAATCGGAATATTCCTTCCCGTAATAATTTCCTTGGTTTCCCTTGGAAGATTGTTCTGGATGGCCTCAATGGTATTTGACGTGAAGCCAAAGGCTTACGGTAACTCGCCAAAACGACACGGCCTTTATTCTTTTTCAGAAATGACTGAATCACATATAGGCCTGATTGCAGCAACAGGAGTTTTTGTAACCCTTGCCGCAGCTGTTATAGCTTATTTCCTCGGATTTCCGACTTTTGCAAGGCTCGGAGTCTATTTTGCTTTTTTTAATATGATTCCAATTTCAGATCTTGACGGAAACAAGATTTTCTCCGGGAACATTGTGATGTGGAGTTTCCTAGCTACTTTAGTTTTGATAGGGATAGGATATGCCTTCTTCCTTGTATAAAAAGAAAAGGCAAAAACAATAAAAGATATAATAAATAATATGCAGCAAAAAGAATTTCAGAAGCTTGAAGATTTGGAAGTTGGAAACACAATAAAAGCAAGTTTACCAATAATAGAATATGAAGGATTTCTTTATATGACTGGTTATAGTACACTTCATTCTGCAGGGAGAGAAGATATAACGTTTTTGGGAATTAGAAGAGATAAGAAAGAAGAGTATTGTATTCTTATCAATCCAAAAGAAGCAACAATAATAAATAATGTTATCACGCAGAAAAAGCTAATGCATCCTTTTATTTTGGTTGGAATTTTGTTTGGGGGGAGTGTCAAAAGATTGCCCAATGGAAAAGCAAACGAAATAAATGTAGACACATTACAGGAAACATTGCAAAGGCTTGACATAAGGATTATTCCTTTATCAAATCTTCCTGATAAAATAATTTCCCACCCTACATACAGAAATGCTTGTAGGACGCTTCAGGAGTTAATATAATATGGAAAACTCATTTAAGGAGAAAGGCATATTCTTGATATTGGCTGTTGTTGCATTTTTTACAGGTTTTCTTTTTGTTGACAGGGGAGGGATTTCAGGAAACACGATACTTGATGGAAGCTACCCTGTCAGCACTGTTTCCATGGTAGGCCTTGTTCTTGTCATCTGCTCCATCATTCTTGGGGCATTTGCCATAAGAAGTAAGTGATTTTTCTGATTTTTTAGAAATAAACCGATGAAATAGTGAATAATAATTTATTTTAATAAAATATTTATAACTTAAGAGATTTTTAGATAAAACTTTGATTATTAAGATAAAGAATATAAAAAACATTAAAAATGGAATTTTTAGAGGAAATATTGATTATTAATATCGCGGAGGATATTTTGGTCTTGAGAAGATAGTATATCCTAAACCAAGGACAGTAAAGAGGATTCCTAAAGCAGTGAAGGCAATATCGTCAAATGGTTCCAGTCCTTTTAATCCTGCATAAGTGAGTCCTACTCCTATAATCAAGAGAACAATCCCAATTCCTCTTCCCATCTTATAAATGAAGAGAGAGAGTTTAAAAATATTATGCTTCTTTAAAAGAAAACATCAAAAATGGAATTTTTGGAAAAAATCTCGCCAAGGGAATATCAGCAAAAGATTTTTGAGACCTGCACGAGAAAAAACTGCCTTGTTGTTCTCCCGACAGGATTGGGGAAAACAATGATAGCTCTTATGCTTGCTGTTGAGAGAATGAAGAAATTTCCAGGGGAAAAAGTTGTCTTCCTTGCTCCGACAAGGCCGCTTGCAGAACAGCACCTTTCTTATTTTAATAAAAATCTTCCAGAGCTTTTCGGTTCTCTGGAATTGTTTACTGGAGATGTTCCCTCGGAAAAAAGGCAGGAAATCTGGGAAACTGCAGACATAGTTTTCTCAACTCCCCAGTGCGTTGCCAATGACATTGAAAAAGGCCTTTACAATGTTGAAGATGTATGCCTTCTCATAGAAGACGAAGCCCACAGGTGTTTCAGGAATTACTCTTATAACTATGTTGCAAAGAAATATATAGAAACATCAAAACATTCAAGAATTTTAGGATTAACTGCTTCTCCTGGTGCAGACATAGGAAAAATCAAGGAAATCTGTGAAAATCTTTCAATAGAAGAGGTCGAACTGCGTACTAGAGAAAGCCCTGACGTTGCTCCTTATCTCCAGGAACTAAAATTTGAAAAGGTCATGCTTGAGCTTCCAGAGGAATATAAAAAAATAAGAGACGCCCTTCTCAGGCTTTTTAATTCCTATGTAGGCGAGCTGAGAAACAGGAAAGTTTTCTTTGGAATTCCGACAAAAACAGAGCTGATAAATTTACAGAAAAGGCTGATGCTCAGCATTCTAAGGGGAAATAAGAATTTCAATAATCTTCTGGCTTCGAGCGCCTGCGCACAGGCTGTAAAATTACAGCACGCCCTTGAACTGCTGGAAACACAAACTATTCAGGGGTTTAACAAGTATCTTAAGGAGCTTATGAACCAGGCTGCAAAAAAACAAAACAAAGGAGTCGTTCGCCTTGTTTCAAAACCTGAATTTAGTTTTGCATTTTCCTTGTCTTCAAAACTTTTAGCGGAGGAAAAAGAGCATCCCAAACTGGAAGCTCTCGGAAAAATAATAGAAAAAGAATTCCAAAAAAATGAAAAGGCAAAGATAATAGTTTTTTCCCAATTCAGGGAAACTGCAAGAATAATCTGCAAGACTCTTAACAGCCTGAATGGTGTAAAAGCTAAGATTTTTATAGGGCAGGCGAAAAAAGCTGTTGTAGACAGTGTTTCCAAAGATAAAGAAATTTTAGGATTGAGCCAAAAAGAGCAAAAAAAGATAATCAATGAATTTTCTAATGGAGAGATAAATGTCCTCTGCGCAACAAGCATAGGTGAAGAAGGCCTTGATATACCAGAGGTCAACGTCGTTGTTTTTTACGAGCCTGTTGCTTCTGCAATAAGGGCTATCCAAAGAGCAGGAAGAACAGCAAGATTGATGAAGGGAAAACTGATAATGCTTATAACTAGAAAAACAAGGGATGAGGCTTATTTCTATGCTTCAAGAGCAAAAGAGAAAAAAATGCATTCTGCAATACATTCCATAAAGGAAAAACTGAAAAACGGGGAAGAGGAGGATTTTCAAAAAACCCTGAAATAAAAAGCCTAAAAGTCAAATGAAAGCAAATCAAAGATTTTCATTCATTCGTCCAGGAGCCAAATGAAAGAAATTTTCAATATTTTTTCAAGAAAGAAGTTTCCTGAAAAAGAGAAGGAAAAACCAAAAATAGTTGTTGACTACAGGGAAAAGAATTCCCTGATAATTCCGGAACTGATAAGCCTTGGGTTTGATGTTGAAGTAAAGGAATTAAAGGTGGCTGATTATCTGGTAAAGGGAACAGCCATAGAAAGAAAAACCGTTTCTGATTTCATCAGCTCCATGAAAAACAGAAGGCTTCTGAAGCAGCTCGAAGAATTGCAACAATATGAAAGCAGGCTTCTAATAATTGAAGGAATAGAAGAGCAGGAGATTTACTCTGAAGATTTTTCAGAAAAGGGTTTTGGAATGCATCCAAACTCGGTAAGGGGTTTCCTTCTGTCTGTTCTCCTTAATTACCGCGTTCCGATAATTTTCACAAAAAACCATGAAGACACGGCAAAATTTATTTCTGTTCTGGCAAAAAAAGAGACAAGAGAATCGCCATTAAACGCCACAAAAAAGGTCCGCAGCATAGAAGAGCAAGCCCAGTATATTATTGAGGGGTTTCCAGGAATAGGCCCGAAAACCGCAAAAAAATTGCTAAAGAAGTTCAGGACAATAAAGAATGTAATCAATGCCTCGGCCGAGGATTTAAAAAAAGAGATAGGAAAAAAGGCCGATAATATTTTAAGAATTATCGAGCAGAAGCATTATTAAGAGAAATTTTTAAGAAAATAGTCAACATTTATAGGGTAGTTTCCTCTTCCTATAAAGACATCTACATTCTCCCCTACTCTTTTAAAATATTCAACAAATTCTTCTTTCGTAAAATTTAGGATAGTCTCGTTAGAACCTAGCAGCCCTATTACTCTTTTATGATGATTTCCTTTCATTTCTCTCAGAAAGTCTTCGGCGAGCATTGCGACTAATCCTTTAATTTTTTCCTTAACCTCTTTTTCGAGCTGTGAAGGTTTATCAGCGATTTCCACTTTATAAAAAAAGTTCAGATGTATTTAAACATTTATTGTTTTTTTAGGTAGTAAGTGCCAAGAGTTTCATAAACAGGCCCATTTGATGTTAAAGTTGATTTTTTAAGATTAAAACTTTCTACCTCAAAGCCCAATCCAGAGGGAATCTTCATTTTTTTAAGGTCGTTCAGAAATTTTTCTTTGCCCTTGATTTTTTTTGCCCTTGCAATGGTCAGATGGCTCATGAATCTTTTTTCCTTTTCAAAAATGCCTGAAAGTTCTTCATCGATAGATTTCTGCAGCTCTTCACAGCTGTCAAGTTTTATCCATATTATCTTTATGTTGTCTGGGGAAAAAACCCCTATCTCCGAGATTTTTGTTTTAAAAGTCTCAAAATTAATTTCCTTAAGCCTGTTTTTAACTTCAGATAAGGTCTTCTCACCTATATTGCCCAGAAATTTAAGAGTTAAATGAAGGTTCTCTGTTTCTGTGAGTTTCCCTTTGAATTCCGGAAGCGTTTGCTGAATTCTTGCTACTTCCTTTCTGATATTTTCCGGCAAATCTATAGAAATAAAGGTCCTTACAACATTCATTTTTTTCTGGACTCTATTCTGTCAAGAATGATAAGGTTCAAAAAACCCAGGAATGCTATGAATCCGACGATGAAAAATAAAACCCTGAATCCAAGGACATGAGCTGCCTCTGCCCCAAGAAAGGCTGCGAGAGCTGTTCCGGCACCCACGGCAGTGCTCCATAAAGTATATTCAAAGCCCTTATGTTTTTTGTCTATGTATGTTGTAAAAAGTGTGAACCATGCAGGATAGGCAAGCGCTGCTCCAAGCCCGTAAACAGCCTGGGCAATAAAAATAGTATAAACGCTATGAGCGAAAAAATAGATGAATGGAACAGTGATTATCAAAAAAGTTCCTGCCAAAAGAGAGCGGGTCTTATGCTTTTCTTTATCGATAAAATATCTTGATAAGGGCAATTGGACAGCGGATTTTACAACTAAAAAGATTGTCGTAGAAAGTCCTGCAGTGATCAGGGTTCCTCCAACAAGATTTTCCGTTATGAAAACAGCAAAAATAGGGCCTATGAGCCCGAAACTGCTCAAGATGAGTACGTCTGAAAGTATAAGCAAAGCCAGCTTTTTATGGACGAGTTTCATACTTTATTTAGAAAAAAGTAATTTATAAATTATGTGAATTCTGACAAAATCTTTGACCCTAACTTTACCGTTGTTTCAGCTCCAGTTTTTTCAGAATTTATCTCAACAATGTCTATTGCCTTAAGGCTCTTTACCCTATTCAGTCTTTGAATCAGGTATAAAAACTGTCTGCTAGTCAGTCCTCCGGGCTCCAAATATCCAGTAGCCGGAGCAAATGCAGGATCAACAACATCTATGTCTAAAGAAAGGTAAAGTTCTTTTTGATTGGAAAACTCCATTATTGTATCACACGTGTCTGCAATATCTTCCATAAGCTGATTCATTCCTATGACTCTTATCCTGTTCTTCGATAAGAACTCTGTTTCAGATGGGTCTGAATTTCTTATTCCAACAAGAAGAATATTTTCTGCAGGAAATCCATATTTAACGAGTGATCTAAGCCATTCTTCGTGTGTGGGTGTTTTGGAATCCTCGGGAACAGCAGGCATGCAGTCGGGATGCGCATCAAAAACAATCAGGCAGGGATTTTTTCCTGAAGCCCGGCAGTAATCAAAAAAGGCCTTCCCCAAGGAGTAGCTTACTGAATGATCTCCACCGAGGAAAATTGTTTTTGGCTGAATTTCAAAAATTTCAAGGGCGTTTTTATATATGAGATGATTTGCTCTTTCCAAATCAGAATTATCCAGATGAATCTCTTCAAGATCCAGCAATCTTACATCAATGGGTTTTCCCTGCTCATTGCTGAAAATTTCCTTGAGGGACTCCAGAACTGCATTTCCTGCTTTTTCGCATCCCTTTGTTTTTCCCAAACCATTTATGCCGGGAACCTTGACTATGAGCATGAAATCCAACAGAATGGGATATTTTTAAATCTGATTATATCTGGCTATTCCGGAACAAGGGCAAAAAGGCTGTAATTCTTTATTTTTGCAAGATTTCTGACATCTTTTAGCCTTACTTCTCTAATTTTCTTTTCAAATTCGTAAAATTCCTTAACATCTCTGTCAATTTCATAAAAAAGAAGATGATTCATCTGCGTTTCCGAATTTTCCATGGATATTTTATAATTCCCTATAAGCTGATTTTTGGTTGAGTCCAACTCTTCTTCTGTTAATTCGTTAGACACCTTTTTGAATTCATCAAGGATGATCTTTTTGTTTTCTTCCACTTTTTCCTTCGTGGTTCCAACATAAATGTAATTATATGAAAAATCTTTGTTTGCGTTGGTATCTCCAAAAATAGCATAGGCAAGGTTTCTTTTTTCTCTTATTTCCCTAAAAAGTCTGGATGACATTCCATAAGCCATTATAGCCATCAATACCTTTGAAGCATACACTTTCTTGTCTGTTGAGAGGGGGGAATGGAATGCGAAAACCAGATTCGCCTGGTCTATTCCTTTTCTTTTTTCTATTTTCTCCCTATTTTTTAGGATTATCTTTTGTTTATTTATCCGCGATTTTCCCTTCCCAAAATTACTTTCCGCAAATTTTACGATTTCTGAGAAATCTGCATTTCCAACAATGCAAAGAATTGTATTATCTGGATGGTATGCATCTTGAAATCTTTTAACAAGTTTTGTTCTGTCAATAGGATTCATGGTTTCATAATTGCCTATTAGAGGAATTCCTAAAGGTTTTTCATATAGGAGTCCCTGTATCTGATCGAGAACATATCTTTGTGGATTGTCATAATCCATTTTCATCTCTTCAAAGATAACTTTCCTTTCTTTTTCCATTTCTTTTGAAGAAAAAAGAGAGTTTTTTACCATATCTGTTAAAACATTTAGGGCTATGTACAACTTGTCTGAAGGCATTTTGCACCAGAAAGCAGTTATTTCTTCATCTGTAAAACCATTCATGACTCCCCCATTTTTTTCTATTTCTTGAGAAATCTGGGATGATGTCCTATTTTTAGTCCCTTTGTAGAGCATGTGCTCTATAAAGTGTGAAATTCCCCTTTCAGATGCAGATTCATTTACTCCCCCATATCTAAAAGCAATTCCAATACTTACAATGGGAAGGTTTCTCTTCTCAAAAAGGATGGTTAACCCATTTTTCAGGACTTTTCTATAAAATTTTCCAGGCATTTGATAAATAAAAGAGTCAGGTATTTAAAGATTAACCAAAATTTTTCTCCAAAACAATATACCTTTCGCCGGCAATCTCAAAGTCATCAATAATCCTGAATTTCTCCCGGATAAAGTTTGTTATCCAGTTTCTTTTTGCCTTAAACCTTTTTCTTTTTGTCATGCTCTCTGTAGCAAAACTTATTGCAATTCGGTCTGTTATGGGGGATATTGCAGACAAGAGTTCCTTGGAATAATCTCTTTCCAACATTTCCAAAGAATCAAGAGTTTTGAATAAAAAAACCACTATTGGTTTCTTGACTTTCCCGATGATTTTTTTTATTTCTTCTAATTGAAAAAGACTTAGGTGCAATGCTTTAGCTTTCATCTTTTTTTTCTTAAAATAAAGGTTCATCAGTTCAACGAATTGCCCTACAGCTTCTATTCCTGTATACTCAACGTCAAATCCGATTTCTTTGAAATATTTGTAGCTAAAGCCATTGACTCCTGCACCAAGGTCAAGTATGCTTGCCTTTTCACCAATTCCTTTAAGAATCCTTCCATAAACCTCTGCATAATAAGGAAGCCTTTCTCTGGTTGAAAAGTGTTTTCTTAATATCCACTCGGGCTCTCTTTCCCTCAACGAAGAAACAAGCAACTTCCTGCTTCCAAAAGCACCAAAGACTTTGTGTAAAAGTTCCCGTGTCAGCCTCTCTTTCTCTTCATCACCGGCCTGCTTCTTTTCAAAATTAGAAAACGCCATTTTCACATCTTCTAAAGGAAGTTCTCTCAGTTCCGGCTTTTCCATGATTTTTGCTATCAGTTGTTTTTTATCCATTAATTTTTTAATCTCCAACTGTTTAAAAAGTGTATGGCATCCACCAACCAATCGCCGCAATACAAGAAAGCAGAGTCTCTTTTTCTTAGCGTAAAAACAGACAAGGACAGGCTTTTTTATCTGGAAGAAATGATTCGCGAATGTCCCAAGCATAAGAGCTCTGAAAAAATGCTTGCACAGCTCAAAACCAGAAGGAAAAAACTCCTTAAAAAAATTGAGGTTGGAAATAAGAAGGGAAAAACGACAAAACAGGGTATAAAAAAAGAGGAAATGCAGGCTGTGATTGTCGGATTTACAAACACAGGAAGATCAGAGCTTCTTTCCATGTTAACAAATGCCAGGCCAGAGATTGCACAGCACGAGTTCACAACAAAACAGCCAATAGTTGGAATGATGGGCTTTCAGGGAACAGGCATCCAGATTATAGAAATTCCCGCTTTTGGGTCAGAATATTATGATAAAGGTCTTGTTAACTCTGCAGATGTTATACTTGTTTTAGTGACAGAACTACTGCAACTGGAAAAATTGCTCTGGGAATTAAGCAGGACACGAGCAGAAAGAATAGTAGTGTTTAACAATAAAAATGGTATCGATGAAAGAAAGCTTGAAGCGACCTTAAGAAGCAAAAAGTTAAACTATATTGTTATAAACACCGAAACAGGAAAAGGCCTGGATGAGTTAAAGGAAAAGATTTTTCTTGAATTCCACAAGATAAGGGTTTTCACAAAAGAACCTGGAAAAGAAAAATCGGACAATCCATTGATACTGGGTCCTAATGCCACTGTTAAAGATGTTGCAAGTAAGATTTTTCACGATGTGTCAAAAGTCAGGGAAACAAAAATCTGGGGCCCAAGTTCAAAATTCCCAGGCCAGATAGTTGGTTTAAATCACAGGCTAAAAGATCTGGATGTTGTTGAATTCAAGACGCGTTAAGGATAATTACTTCCGGTTTTTTCTTATTGGCGCAATGACTGTCTCGAGATACTCTGCAACAGCGTTCTTCAAATTAAGCGGATGAAGATTCCCTCTTTCAAAGGCGTCTTCCAGTTCATGGTAACTCTTAAAGATTTTTTCCTCTTCGCCACGGTCTTTGTCTCCCCTGATAACAATTGCGTCAAACATTGGAAAAATAATAAGTCTTGCTATAGCTATGATTGGATTGTTGAGAACATCCCCTTGCTTGCAATAGGCTCTGTTAATTTTTTCCTTAATGCTCTCTTTGCTGTCCCTTATTGAAATAAAACTTTCTTTCACAGAACTTGACATCTTTCCTCCTGCCCCTCTTAAACTTGGAATTATTGGCGTATAAAGATAAATAGCTTCTTGCAGTCCTATTTCTTTTCCCTCATCGACACCCAGCATGTAAATCTTTCTTTGATCAATGCCTGCAACGACAAAGTTTGTTCCGAGATATTTTACATCGACAATTTGCATAAGGGGGTATATCATCTGGCTTATTTTTGCATTTTCAATGTCTCTTGCAACCTGCTGCATTGCCCTCACTCCGCGATTCACCGTAATTTTCAAAGCTAATTTCAAAAGGTCTTCAAAATAATCTTTCTTAAGCTCATAGCTGGTTCCTTTGACTATTTCTGCTTCTAAACCTACAGACTTAAACCCTTTTTCCCATTGCTTCATCTGGTCATTGACAAATTTCCAATTTCCTTTTTGGTTAAGCCAGGTGTGCCAGTCTGCAAGAAGAATCTTAACTTTTATTCCGGCTTTTTGCAAATCCAGAAGTTTGAGTATTGTAACAAGATGCCCAAGATGTATCTCTCCTGAAACCTCATATCCGCAGTAAACGACACCTTTTTCTGAGAATTTCTTAATTTTATCCTCCCCAACAATTTCTTCCGTATTCCTCCTAATCAGTCTGATTTTTTCATCTATATCCATCAATACACAAAAAGTTAAGAATTATTAAACCTTTTTATCTAAAATAATAATTAAAGAAATCATTGTTGCTATCTATTACTGCACCAGTCACCGAAGAAGTTGTAGTTTCTGATGAGGACGTTGTTGTTTCTCCGCTGGATGTAGTTGGAGATGGTTCTGTTGGTGTTTCAGTTGGTGATGGCTCTGTAAATTCTTGTGGTGTTTGTGGCTCTACAAATTCCTGTCCTGGCTGAAACTGCTCAAATTCCTGCCTTTGTTGCTCTCCCCATTCCCTCATTACTCTTTCGCAGGATTCCCTTGTAAATGCCTGCTCCTTTTGACACTGTTCCGGCCATCCTCTTGAAGATTCACCTCTATGCTCAACATAACTTCCCTCTGCTCCGGATAATGCAGCATCATAGCATTTTAGTCTCTCTTCAGGATTTTGTATTTCCCTGCATCTGATTCCCAAAGCAGGCGGACCAAATCCTCTGGGACCCTCTCCTTTGCTTTCCATAATTGTCCTGCACTTTTTTTCATCCCCCCTGTTTTCTCCTGTCAAGCCGGCGTCTAAACATTCTTTGGGAGCATTCATCTGAAACATTAATTTTCCGCATTCTTTTGGATTCCTTACATTAGCTTCTATGCACTCCTCTGGAGCATTTAGCTCAAACATGATTTTCTCGCAAATTTCTCTTGCTTCTCTTTCATTCTGAACATCTGCTTCGAGAATAGCATCTCTGCATTCTTCAGGCGCACGTGTCTGAACCATAATCTTCATGCATTCTTTTGGATTTGTTGCTCCGGCTTCCCTGCATTCCTGAGGCATATGCAAATCAAATTGCGCTTCTGAAATATCGCCTTCAAGTTTATTAAAAACATCCTGCAGGTGCGGCGGCAATTCAGGCATTTCTAAGTTGTCCAGCTCTTCACAGGCTGTTTCATTTCCTTCTATATCACATTGCACTGCTAACGGTGCAGCTATTGAGCATGTTTCTGCAAATTCTGTGAATGGAATTTCCTCGCATCTACACTCTTGCCCTGATGTCTTAAAGCATTCAGACATTATCTCCCCGAACTTTATCGCCTCTTGCCTCTGCTCTTCTGTTAATTTCCTGTCAAGTTTCTTCTGCCAATCGGAAGCGTCTTCTCCTGTCTTGCATACTCTGGAGTATTCTAAAGGATCTATTTCAGAAAGTGTCTCGCAAAGTTCTTTAATCCTGGAAGAAATCTCTGCAGCAGTGACAATTGCCTCTTCTCTTTCTAGTATTCTTAAAAATTCCTCTCTGAACTCTTCAGGAATGTCTGATTCAAGTTCGTCTATTGCATTCCTTATTGCAGCTGCTCCCTTTCTTGCTTCATCTCTTCTTTCAGGATCAATTTCAGCCTCAAGCTTATCTGCCACAGCCTCGTATCTTCTCAAGGCATCAAGGGCTTCCTCGGTTTTTCCCTCTCTTATCATCTCCCTTATCTCTGCAACTCTTTCTTCCCTAACTTTCAAGTCATCTCCAAATCTGTCAAAAAAACTGTCAAAGAAATAAAAGAAGCTGTCAGGACCTATTCCTGCTTCTGTTTCAAGCTCTGCATTAGGATATTCTGATTCTATTTCTGAAAGGATATCTGTTTGTGCATAAACAATTCCAAGAGAAACTATGAGCAAGAAGAATAAGGGTAGGATTAAACCACTTTTTCCATACATATATGTTTTAATAAAAGGATGTTTATAAAATTATTGAAATGCTGGCAGAAATTCTCCTCTTTCTTCTTTTGGGGATTCTTACCGGAACTTTCACCGGGCTTTTTCCAGGAATCCATATAAATCTTGTTGGTGCAGCGCTGGTATCTGGCTCTTTTTCAATTCTCGCAGGAATAAACCCTGTTTATCTCGTAGTCTTCATAGTTGCGATGTCGATTTCTCATGTCTTTCTTGATTTCATCCCTTCAATCTTTCTCGGTGCGCCTGAAGACGGAACAGAGCTTTCTGTCCTTCCCGGGCATGAAATGCTCAAAAAAGGCCAGGGATTTCAGGCCGTGAATCTTACTTCGCAGGGATGTCTTTATGGCTTGTTTATTTTTCTTTTTCTTATTTTTCCCCTTTATTTTATCGCTCCTTTTTTCAAGGATATTCCCGGCACAGTTGTTGCCCTTGGGCTGATTGCTGTTTCTTTAAACATGATCATTCTTGAAGAAAAGAAATTTTCTGCTTTGTTTGTCTTCTTGCTTACCGGAATTCTTGGATATATAGTCTTTAACATGGAATTGAAAGAGCCTTTGCTTCCTCTTTTAACAGGATTGTTTGGTTCTGCAAGCCTCTTTTTAAGCATAAAGCAGAAAACAAAAATAGGAAAGCAGTATACAGAAAAAAAAGAAAAGATAAAAATCTCAGAAGAATCAAAATCTATTATCGGCTCTGCATTATTCTCTCCCTTGTCCTTGTTTCTTCCGGCATTAAGCAGCGGACAGATCGCAATCATAAGCAATCAGTTTGCAAAAACAGACAAAAAAAGATTCTTGTTCATGTTGGGAATGATAACAATGCTCACAATGTGCCTCTCTTTTCTCGGATTGTTCCTTATCTCAAAAACAAGGACAGGCTCTGCAGCAGCAATAAAAAGTCTAATTGGCGTATTGGATTGGAAAATTTTCATTTTAATAATTTTGGTAATGATTATCTCCGGTTTCGCCTCTTTTTTCCTTGTGAATAAGGTTTCAAAAAAATTCTTATTCCTTCTTGAAAAAATAGACTATTCCAAAGTTTCTATATCAACAATATTCATAATAACGGCAATCACTTTCTTTGTGTCCGGCATTCTCGGATTGCTCGTTCTGGCTGTATCAACAATTACGGGAATATACTGCATCTCGTCAGGAGTGAAAAGAACAAACATGATTGGCTGTCTGATTCTTCCAACAATAATTCTTTATTTATTTTGAAAAGAAAAAATCTCCCTAAACCCACCTTGCTAAGCCTTCCTGCTTTTCAATCTCTTTTCCGAATATGGAGTCTATATGCCTCTTCGTAAGCTCAAGGCTCTGCCTTATGTATGGTGAAAGCTGGTATTTTTTTGCAAGTTCCAAAGCTGGCTCGAGATATTTCTTGATTCCGCCTTCATTCGTCGTGAAGATTATTTTTCCTCCGCATTTTGTGCATACTCCCGACAATGGAGGGCTCCTCATTATCTCGTTGCAGGCAACACAGCGAAATTCCTGCATTGCAAACTTCCTTAAATTTCCTCTCAGATCTTTGAGAAAATGTCTTTCTATTATCAGCCTGGCTGTCTCGCTCGTGTTTGCAGCCCTTATTTTCTCAACTAATTCCATCTGGTGCCTCACTTTATCCTGCATGGTTTCCAGAAGTTTATAACTGGAGCACGCAACCCCGTCGTTGAAGTTTTCCGTATCATGGGTGAACATAAGTCCCTTGAAGGGGTCTTTTCCTTCTTTCAAGACAGATCTTACGTCCCTAATCTGAATTTCAGAGGAATGTCTTCTTTTCTCTGCAAGCCTGTATAATTCCAAAGGGTATTCTTCTACAAGCTCAAAGTCCATTATCTGGTCATCCACCTCTCCGGCATCAATTCTTGCATTCAAAACCAACGGGCAGTCCTGGGTTCCTCCTCTGTGCTGGGGAATAAATTCCCTGGAAAAATTTAAAAGAACGTCTCCGAGAAGCATTATCGCTGCCTCGTCCCCGTCGCAATCCCGTCTTATTGCAGCATGCATGAAGGGACTGGCAAACAGTCCAAGGGTATTTGAAAACCCGATGATTCTGCATACGACTCCTGCACAGTTATGGGGCGCTATGCAAACCCCCAGCTTTCCGACAAGATCCTCCCTTTTCCTGACATTATATATTGGCTTCATGTCATAAAATTTAACAAGAAGGTCATCCACAAAATGGCATATTCTCATAAAAATATCGTCGGCTCTTCCGTCCGGAGATTCCGGGGAGCTAGGAAGAACTATATCGTGGGGCATCAGCTCAAGGATCTGGTTTTCATTTTCCAGCTCTTTTCCATAGACATCCTTGTCGTATCCTATCTCCCTTAATTTTTCTATCCTGACATTTATCTCCTTGGGCTTAAAGCATACCAGGGGCATTTCGGTTGCATCAAACCTTATCGTCCCGTCTTTGTTCACCTGAAGGTCAAACATCGCCCTCAGCATTCCTTTCGAAAGATTTTCTATAACATGGTCTTCAGAGCTCGTCCCTCTTACTCCTTTTATCAGAAGAGGAACTTCTCCGTTGGAAAGCCCCAGTTTTTCCTTTGCTTTCTCAAAATAATGATTGATATCTATTGCCTTGTTGGAATAGGGGACAGATGATTTATGTTCTTTGCACCTTTCCAGGGAAGTTTTTTCACATTCCCTGCAATAAAACATTTTTTCTGTTTTAGTCCCGCAGTTTTCACAGGTCCTGTAAATAGTTTCCATCTTACATTTCCCGCAGTAGAAGATGGAAAATGCACTGGTTACTCTTCCGCTTTCAAGAGCCGACTGAAAACTCCTGAGCCTTCCGCCTTCTGCCCCGACTGGAAAAAGGACATTCGGGCTTCCGGTCAGTTTTCTTAATTTTGCTTTTTCTGGGCGGCCCATTCTTGCGCCTATGAAATCTCCAGCTTTGTCTCTTATGTCGAATTCCGAGAACCTGTTTATTAGTCTTAAAATAAAGCTATTGTTATCTTTGTCCATGGAATCCTCGCCCTCATCGGCTTTATCAGAAGATATAATTTTATTTACTCTTTTTTCATATTCTTCAAAAATATTTTTTAAGGCAGCATCAGAGCTTAAAACTTCAGGTTCAATTCCAAGATTCGTGAATAATGCTCTGCTATTCTCCAGGTTTATGACGACATTTTCCGTTGTTACCTCGTGCTCAATTCCTAAAATCTCAAGTGCTCTTTTTCCCGATTTGAATTTTTCCTGGTCTGCCTTCGTGTAGGGAAGAATTATTTTTTGGCTGGCTTTTCCGGATTTCAGCCATTCCAGCAACCCTAAAAACTGTTCTTTTGAGATTTCTGTCCAGTAAAAAATATATCTTGGATGAAGGGAGATTTTTTCCTTTAGGCTTATCTCAACAGCTTTCTCAAAGCCTATGTTCCTGGCATCCAGGGTTTTTTCCAATTTTGGATTCTTCTCTCTTAATTCCAGCCCCCATATCTCTTCCACATATCCTGGCTTCAGAAGATTGAAGTTCCTGTTCGTGACGTCGCTGAAGGGAAAAAGAATGTCTCCGAGGTAAATGATTTCCTCGACATCCGGGTAAATGGCTTTTGCTTCTTCTCTCGTCACTAATTTTTTGACTGTTCCGTTAAACAGCTTGACGATTGGTCCGTCTATGGAATCACATACCGTGACCACGCATCCTTTTGTTGGTTTTTCTATTTTGAGCTGGGTCCCTATCGCAATAAATCCATCGGTAATCTCCATTGTCGCGGGGTGCACAGAAGCTGCGCTAAATCCGGATACTCTTCCCCGTCCGTATCTGAACCTGAATGCTCCTGATTCAGAAGGATGGCCAAACACAGGCCTCCCTGCAACAATGTCCTGGATGTAAGTCGGGGCATCTTCGGCTTTTCCCGTGTCTCTTTTTTCATGGAGAGAGACATATTCTGACAAAAAGCCCCAGTCGCTAAGCTTGAATCCTTTTTTTCTCAGGGAAGATATGTATTTGGAGATTTTTTTTGCCTTTTGCGCTATTCCCTCCCCAAAAACAAGGCAGAATCCGCTTCTCACGAGATTGGTGTCTATCCTCTCAAGATTTTTATGATTGGAAACTTCCAGCGTTTCAGACGGATCCCCGTTGATCTGAACAGGAATATGTCTTGCCAGAAATCTTATTTCATCGTCTGTAGGCATGTACTGCAGGTTGGTAACTCTCTCGTGATAGTCATGGAGCTCAACAACGCTCCTCTTTACTTCCTCTTCTCTTGGATCGTACTTTGCATATCCGAAAAGCTCCCTGAGATAGTCAACAATAACGAGGGAAAATGCGGCGCTTGATCCTCCTGCGCTTCTTATGGGTCCTGAAAAATAAGGGCTGAGATATTCTTTTCCATCACTGGTTTTCACCGCCTTTATTTCTGTAAGTCCCTCTATAGGGCTTGAAACTACTCCGAGAGTTATGTATGCTATTCCTGTCCTTGCTCCTGCCTCTATTGCTTCCTTGAGGCTTGGAAATTTGCAGAATTTTTGTTTTGCAACTTCTTCCGCGATTTGCAGGCAGATTGCAGGATCAAGCTTTCCGAACTTTTTTTCCAGCTCAATTATTCTTTCCTCTATCTTTGCGTCTATCATCTGAGGATAAATCGTTGATACAAGACCGACAACCTTTTCAGCCAGGCTTCTTGCGAGGGGAATTTCAACCTTGTCTGATGGATCAAAGCCCTTGCTCCTGGCTTCCTCTGCTACAGCATAAACTTCTTTTGTTTTTTTCTCAATCTCCTTCAGATATTGCTGCGTGTTCATTTTAGAATTTCCATTATTTTTTGCCAACTGCCAACGCGAACAAGATTTTTAGGAATGCTTTCTGCAGAAACTTCTCCATTAAACTGGTTGTATGGGCAATCCAATAAGAAGGTAAAAAGCCCCCTATTTGCAGAGTCAATTGCTGTTTCAAGGCAGTCCTCTATCAAGGCGCCTGCTTTTTCTTGAACACAAATATCAAATTTATTTATTGAAGAGGCTGCGCTGGCATACTGCCCCGTATGGATTACTTTTTTTATTATAGAACCAAAATTTCTTTTTATAAAGTCTTCAGTTATTGCACGCGTACTTTCTGGCCTGGAAGTTATTGAAAAAAATCTGTGATTTGCAGATAGAAACCAAATTCCCTGCTGAGCGCGGGGCATTGGGCGTATCTTTAGGAAATTAGGGCTTTGATAAAAGTTTTCAACAATTCTTACAGCCTTTTGCTTGGAACAGCCCCAAGTTCTTTCTAAATCATGATATTTGTAATCTCTCACCCTGAAATTGTTTCCGGTTCTCCTGTTATAAAAATCATTCAGAGGAGGCATCATTTCTGCTAACACCCCATCTAAGTTTAGTCCTATTATCATTTTAATTTTTAATGTGCGTCGGCATCAATCTTTCATGCTCTTCTTTAGTGTCAAAATCAAGTATTTTCAATGCCCTGCTTTTTAGATTGAACATTGGTACTTTGCAGAAATCTGGCTGATTTCCTTTCCTTTTCTGATATTCTGTCTCTTCTTCCCATCCTGCGCCGGAGATTAGGAGAATATTGTTGTAATAAGAAACAGCGCATTTATGGGTATGCCCTGAAACAAAAATATCGGGAACTTTTTTTATCACCATTTCATCCTTTTCAGAGGGACAGGTCTGGATAGAGGCGTATGTCGGTGCGAGATGCCTGTTTTTTAAAAGGTAAGCCATTACCTTGTCCGGCTCGTTCAGTCCTTTTTCGGTGAGGCTTGGAACAGTATTTGCATAAAAAGGATAGGAAAATCCATGATAGGTGAGAATATCGAATCCTGAAAAATTTTTTCTTGAGCCTATGTTAACATAAGATGGATTTGCGGTAAGAGTCACATTTTTCATGTTGTAAAGCGGCCAGGCATATTTTTCATCTAAGACAGGCTGTGGTTCCATGAGGCGGACTCCATCATGGTTTCCCGGAGAGATTATTATCTTTATCCCCCTCTTTATCCTGCTGAGGAGTTCTGCAAGGCCCTGGAATTGGGCTTCGAGATCGTCTACCTTCAGGTGTTTTTTTTGCCCGGGATATATACCGACGCCTGCAACCAAATCTCCCAGTATAAAGAGATATTTTATTCTTTCATCTTCTCCTGTTTTTCCGGTTTTTCCATTGAGATAATCTATAAATTTAAGGAAACCCTCTTCCATGAAAAGGTTGCTTCCATAATGCATATCCCCTATGAAAAGAACGCTCTCATCAAATGGAGATTTCTTTCTTTCGGGCATCATAATATCAGGGAAAATCACGTTGCTTGCAAAAAGTATTTCTCTGTCTCCGAACCCTGTAAATCCCACCACACTGTCCAACGAAAGATCTTCGGCCTTTTTGAATATCTCTGGTTTGTTCTGGCTGATTATGACTCTCATTTTTCCAGTGGGATCTTCAACATCCAAAAGGAGATTTTTATTTTTAGTCATTTTTTTACTGGAGATTATTCCTATGATTGATATTTTTTGCCTGGATTTTGAAAGTTTGTTTATTGAAACAAGGCCTTCAAGTTCCTGATGCTCCTGAAGGATCTCTTTTATATCATGAAATCTGCTCCTGAAGTTGTTTACAAAATCTTCTATCTGGATTTTCTTCCTGTAACTAGGAGCTTTTGAAAGGACCCTCACTTGCTGTTCCCCATAAGATTCCAGGTAAACCTTTTTTTCCGCAGGTAATTCTAAAGATGATTTTGCGGAATTGATAATTGTGCTTTCCTTGGAGATTTCTATCTGGAGCCCGAGTTTGATTTTCAGCCTCTCCAGCTTGCTCTGGTCTTCTTTTGGAAGATCTAAAAAAAATTCGCTTACCTGCTCCTTGTTTTGCTCGAAGAGCTCTTTGGTTATTATCTTCTTGTGGGTGTAATTTCCTATCTTTTCTATGATAAGCTTTACAGAATTTTCATCCGCTATCTCGCTGAAAAGATTCAGAACTTCCGGATCTAAGAGCAGCCCCTTCTCAATGCAAAATTTTAGGACTTCTTTCTGATCCATTTTTTATTTTTAATTTTTCTTTTTTAATATTTTTGGTTTGCTGGCGGCATTCTTGATTTTGGTTTATTTATAATCAAGGGTTTCTTGGAGTATTTCTTTTGCTTTCTCGACTATGGGTTTTGCTATTGCGAGCTTTATTTCCCTCATGCGTCCGCCACGGCCCTTTGAGACAACCCTTACGTTGATTATTCCAAGCATGTCAAATTCTTGTATGATATCGGAAACTCTTCTTTGGGTAAGAACTTCTGCCTTGTTTTTTCTGCAGATTTCCTCATACATGTTGTAAACGTCTCCGGTAAATACCGGGCTGTCTTTGTTTTTTTCAGAAAGGGTTATTATTGAATGAAGGATGTATTGGAACTGCTTTGGTTCTGTTTTTATCACATCAAGAATTTTGTCCCTTTCAATTTTTGTGTTTGCTTCGTCTAAGTGCCTCATCAGAATTTTTTTTGAGTTGTCCCTTTCTGCTATTTCCCCGGCTATTCTTAAAAGATCAAGCGCCCTTCTTGCGTCCCCGTGTTCTCTCGCCGCAAAGGCTGCACATTTTGCAATCACCCCTTCCTGGACAACTTTTTCCTTAAATGCCTCTTCTGCCCTCTTGTTTAGTATTTCCTGGAGCTGAACCGCATTATACGGGGGAAATACTATCTCTTCCTCTGAAAGGCTGCTCCTTACTCTTGGATCAAGACCATCGAGAAAAGTCAGGTCGTTGCTTATTCCAACCAGACATATCTGTGTTTTTGACAGTTCGGAGTTAAGCCTGGTGAAATTATAAAGAAAGTCGCTGGAAATTTTTTTAACTGCCTGGTCTATTTCATCAAGTATGAGAACAAGGAATTGTTTCTCTTTATCAATCAGCTCTATAAATTTGTTGTATACGGTCTCTGTGGGAAGGCCTGTGTTTGGAACTTGTCCGCCGAGTTTTTTTATTATTTCCGCAAGAATCCTGTATTCTGTATCTGAAACTTTTTTTAGTTTGCAATTTAAGTATTCTATCCTGAGATTAAAGTCCTGGTCTTTTTTCGCCCTTTTTAAGAGCTGGTCTTTCATATAAAGTATGGAAAGGGTTTTTCCTGTCCCTGTTTTTCCGTAAAGAAAAAGGTTGCTGGTTTTTTCTCCCCTTAAAACAGGAGCAAGGACAGAGGCGACCTGTTTTATTTGCTCTTCTCTGTGGAGTATCTCTTCTGGTCTATAGTTGGATTGGAGAACAGATTTGTCTTTGAAAATCCTGTTTCCATCAAAAGATTCAAAAATTTTATCCAGTTCTTGTTTCATTGTTCTTTTCCTTTCTTGCCCATTACCCCCACACGTTCATTTCTTGTGGAGAATGTTTAAAAAATAAAAACACCAACGGCGAAAATTTTTTCTTTTATATAAAGACTTATGACCACTAATCAAGAAGAACACCTTAATTTCCTGTGGAAAGGAAAAAATAGTGTTTTTTAATTTTTTATTGGTTCGGCTGTGAAAATATAGGCCCAAATAAGGGGGTGGTTTTTGTATAAATATTCCAGAGGGGGTCTCTTGATAATAAATGGTGAAAATTTCTTAAAAATAAGATGATATATATAATATATAATATAAATTTTTTTAAATAATAATATATAATATAAATTTAATTTTTTATTTATAAACATTTCTACTGGAAAAGAGGGGGTGTGTGTGGCAGAGAGACCAACAAACCAGGAAACAAACCCCCAACCCGGCCCTCTTTCATATTCTCTGAAATCTATTTAGAGTTACAGAAAAGTTTATATATTATTTCTATCTCACTTTTCTATGCAAGGAGAAAAAAACCCATTCACCTCTGTCGTAGGAAAGATGATAGTGACCAAAGAGGGAAAAAGGCTGGGATTTGTTAAGGACGTAACCTTTGAGACGAGATCCGGAGAGCTCATAAGTGTAGTAGTAAGGGATTCAACACCCTACACGAGAAACCTAAACTTGGAAAGAACGCAAGGAAACGAGCTGCTCATCCCCCACAATTCTATCATAGCAATAGGGGATTTTGTAATAGTATCTGAAGAAGACCTGGTATAAGACCTATTACGAAAGAGGACAGCACCCCCCAATAAGGCACAGGCCTTTACCCCCGATTGTTCTGGTCTCATTTCTTAAAATATAAAACTTTAAAAGTCAGCATTTCTCTTTAATTCAATGAGGGTCGTTGGTTTCAATTTTGATAAGATAAGTGTTGAAAAGTTCAAAGACAGGGCACAGCAGATTAAGATAAACACAAATATAGACATCTCAGAGATAAATCCCATAGAGTCAGACCTTCTCAAAATTAAGGAAAGCCTGGTGCAGGTTAAGTTTTCATACAAGATTAAATATGAACCAGAATACGCTGAAATAGGCCTGAAAGGGACAGCTATCATTTCAATGGATGAAAAGCAGGCCAAAGAAGTGGCAAAAGAATGGAAAAAAAAGCAAATGCCTGAAGAATTCAGCATATTTCTCTTCAATGTCCTGATAAGGAAGTCTTCTCTCAGAGCTCTTTCCCTCGAGGATGAGCTGAATCTTCCCCTTCATATGCCGATGCCTGCGCTGAATCAGCAAAAGCCCCAAAAGGAAAAATAATTTAAAACCAGGAAACAAAGGTTTTTTATGAAAATCTCTGATGGGAAAAGGGACAAAATCTCCGAGCAGATACTGGCGTTTCTTTATCCCCTTTCTGTAAAGCCCGCCTTTACGTCCCATATTGCCAGGGAAGTAGCAAGAGACGAGGAATTTGTGAAAGGCCTTCTCCTTGAGCTAAAAAGAAAGGAACTTGTGGCAGAGATAAGGAAAAACTCAAAGGGTGAGCAATATGCCAGACGATCCAGATGGAAGCTTACCGGTAAGGCCTATGATGCTTACAGAAGCGTGTTGCCAGGAGACCAGAACCAAGGCCAGCCTGAAAAAAGCAGATACAGACAAAGCATATATTAAACCAAACTAAACCTTTTATACAGGAAGGATTTTGAAAAAAGGAAAAATGCCGGAAGAAAGAGACACAAACGAAGAGATAAGGCTAGCATTCCAGAAAGCCAAGCACGATATCTACTCCCTTTACTCTAAAATAAATTCTCTAAAAAGAAATCTATCGGAGATGCGTCATGAGATAACCCAAATCTCTGAAATTTTGTCTCAAATAACCCAAAAGATCCAGGATTTGTCTGAAAAAGAGGAAAAACAAGCCTCAACACCATCTCCAACACATCCAACCATCTTTTCGACACATAGACACATAAATCCAGCATTTCCAGCACAAAATAAAGTAAAAGACACGTATTTAGAACTCAATAACACGCAAAAACAGCCATTTTCCACTGGAAATGAAGGGGTTCCAACAGACAGACAGACAGACCAACAGACAGACAACACATCATTTTCCCCTATAAATAGGTCTGTAAGAGAGTTTCAAAAGCAAACAAAAACACCTATAGAAGATGCGGCAGAGATCTTGGAGTCCCTCGATGGTCTTAAGAAAGAGATAAGACTGAAGTTCAAGCAGCTTACAGACCAGGAGATTCTGGTCTTTTCTACCCTTTACCAACTCGAGGAAGAAAGAGGCCCTGTAGACTACAAAACCCTGGCTAACAAGCTAGGTCTTACAGAAAGTTCCATAAGGGATTATATGGGAAGACTCTTAAAAAAAGGTATACCCATAGAGAAAAAGAAGATCAATAACAAGCAGATACAGCTGGGTGTTTCTCAAAGCCTTAAGAAAATAGCCTCTCTTCCAACAATTCTTCGGCTAAGAGACATATAATTCTCAATAAATAGGTACCCACACCGAATAACTTTCTTTTCCCCACAATTCTATTAAACCCTTCCTAATTTATGCAGTTTTTTATTGTTTTAAAGGCTTTACCCACTACTTTTTTCCTCTCTTTTGCACTTTACCCATTACAAATTCGTTAAAAATAGGTTGTTATTAACTCTCACTTTTTGATTTTTGAAAGCACTTTTTCTCTTGAAAAACGCTTAAAATAGCTATTTTTTGTCCTTTTTCTCTGGTTTTACTCTCACTTTTACCCTTTTCATCAGCTTTTCTTTGACTTCCTCAGGCACAAAAACCCTCTTTTTTCCATTTTTTTCAACAGCTTCCTCCACTATTCCCCAGCTCTTTTGTTTTATCCTGTTCAGGTGCCCCCTTATTGTTGATCTCTCTTTTCCAAGCATTGCCGCAAGATCATCATATCCAAGCTTCATTTCAGAATTCAACAATATCCAAAGAATAGCCCTTTCAGTTACAGAAAATTGGTCAAAATTAGGTGTTTGAACACCCGTTTGAACACCCGTTTGAACAGCATAAACAGGTGTTTGTTTATCAAACAGCTGTTTGGTTGTTTGGT
>JBBTAK010000031.1:0-13282 GCA_038044245.1 Nanobdellota archaeon | reverse complement strand
CATGGACAGACAAAGTCTTCTCTTTGCTTTCTGACTTGTGCTTAGAGGCAAAGATTATGAAGTCGTGCTGGTTTATCTTTTCCATGTCTAGATTTTCCGTATAAATAATTTCCTTATCAACAAGATAAAACTTAAACTGACCGAACTGGCTTAATTGCGTCGTTATGTTTATCCCTGCCTTGTCCAGTTTGCTCGCAACGATAAGGAATTTTTGATATTTTGGCATGATTTTATTAAATATGATGGATATAAAAAGATTATTAGAGTTTATATTCATTAATTCTGTTGTATGATATAAATATTTATTAATGGTTGCCTTATCTTTTTCTTATGGAAGTTAATCCAACTTATGAAACATTCGGAAGGAGTGTTTCTCTTCAGGGAATGGCAAAAGTAATTGATATGCCTAAGTTGGGAATTCTAAGCAGATCTCACTTTTTTAATCCAGATAAACTAAATCAGGAACTTCATAATCTTCTTGGTTATTCTGAGAAGAACATACTTGTTTACTTTAGGAATATTGCCAGGGGAATTGGAGGAATTGATACTAACCCAAGAAGAAAATGGTGGGAAACCATCCAGACATTCAAACGCTATCTTGGAGAGAATTTTCCTGCAGGTCTTGAAATGGAATATTGGTATGGTCCAGAAGGTAAAGAACAATCATCGCCTGAGTTTAAGAAAAGGCCTCTCCCATATCAGGCTTTCATAAAATTATTTGATAATGCACTCCAGGGATTTTCATGTTTTGTTGGAGAAGGCAAAGAGGGTGTTAGTTTTAGTTCAGATAGGACAAACTATGGAACAATAAAACCAGGAGAAGCATTAATTCATAATCATCAAACCCTTTGGACAGGGGATAGGGATGTTTTTCTAAAATCTGCAGAGAGGATATCCCAAGCACTTCATTATATGGAAAGATATCATAATATTGGAATAGGGGGATTAAATTGCTGTTCAGCAGAAGTAAGAATCATATCCCAATCTGGAAAAGCACTTATTGGAGGCTTAATGGGGGATGATAGTTTTACGCTTCATATAAATCAACCTTCTTTGGAAAAGATAGTAAGAGAACACAATCAAGAAGCTAAATTCCTCCCCGAATGATTTATTAATATTGTTTTTTTGAAGTATCTATGATAGAACTTGTTAAGATTGCTATAGGAATTATTGTTCTTATCATGGGCATTCCAATAGGAAACTACCTGGCAAAGCAGACAAAAGAAGAGTTAAGTCAGGGACAAAGGTGGTTCAAGATTCTCATTCTTCTTAGCCTTGCAGGATCTGTTGCTGGGCTGGTATTAAAAAACGATGCCTTATTTTTTAGCTTTCTTTTTATTGCCATTGTTACAAGCAGGAGCCTGAGGAATAAAAAATAAAAAACAAAATGTTATACCTGGTTGGTCTTGGTCTGAGCAATGATAGCATTTCAAAAAAAGGTCTCGATGCTGTAAAAGAATGCGAGAGGGTTTATCTTGAATCTTACACAGTTGAATTTCCCTATGATGTAAAGGAGCTGGAAAAAACAATAGGGAAAAAACCAGTAATTGCCGATAGGGAATTTGTGGAAGAAATGAAGTTTTTGGATGAGGCAAAAAAAACAGATGTTGCCCTATTGATTTACGGAAGCCCTTTGGCAGCCACAACGCACATTTCAATAATGCAAGAAGCCAAGAGAAAGAAAATCGCAACAGAAATAATAGAAAATGCCTCGGTTTTTGACGCTGTTGCAGAAACTGGACTACAGGTTTACAAGTTTGGAAAAACCGCGAGCATGCCTGGGTTTTCTGCAGACAGTTACACGAGCATTATCAAAGAAAATAAGGGCATTAAGGCGCATACGCTGATATTGATAGACATTGGCCTTAGCTTTCAGGATGCTTTGAAAAAGCTGGAGGGTGATTGCAATAAAAATGGCGTTAAAATGGATAAGATAATCATCTGTGAGAGGCTGGGATTGCCAAATTCGCATATATATCATGACACTCCAAACAGGCTGAGATACCTGAAGATCAAGGCTCCTTTCTGCATCATAATTCCAAGCGAGCTGCATTTCATCGAAAAAGAGTTTTTGGAAAAGATTTAAAATAAGAGTTTTCTGTATAATTTCATGGCTATAAAAAATTTCAAAAATATTAGTTCTATTATAGCTGTTATTATCTAAACTGACAGATTTAACCTGTCTAAAAGATTAAAAATGATAAATACTAAATAATAAAATGTATGATTTCAAGAAAACAGAGGAAGAAGTTCTGGCCTTTTGGAAGCAAAAAGGAATTTATGAAAAGCTGAAAAGAAAAAACCAGAGGGGTAAAAAATTCTATTTCATGGACGGGCCTCCTTATGCCACAGGCCATATCCATATGGGAACAGCATTGAATAAGGTTCTGAAAGACATAGCGATGCGCTCCCAGAGAACAATGGGAAAAAATGTTTTTGACAGGATAGGATACGATACTCACGGCCTGCCAATAGAAAACAAGGTTGAGAAAAAACTTGGTTTCAAGAAAAAAGAGGACATAGAAAAGTATGGTGTCAAAAAATTCATAGACGAGTGCAAGAATTTTGCGACAGAGTTTATAGATGTCATGGACAAGGAATTTGAAAACCTCGGAGTCTGGATGGATTTCAAAAATCCTTACTTAACATTTACAAAGGGGTATATAGAATCTATATGGGATACCTTCAAGAAAGCTGATGAAAAAGGGCTTTTGTATCTTGGAAAATATCCTATCCATGCCTGCCCCCATTGTGAAACAGCTGTTGCATATAATGAGATAGAATACACGCAACAGTCTGACCCATCTGTTTACGTGAAACTCAGGATAAAAGGAGAGAAAAACAGGTATCTCATAATATGGACAACAACCCCATGGACATTGCCAAGCAATTCCGGAGTAATGGTTAATCCAAAGTTTGATTATGCTGAATTGGAAGTCGGAGAAGAAAAATGGATAATAGCAAAAGAAAGAGTGAAAAATCTCTTTGAAAAATTGAAGGGCAAATACCACATAAAAAGAGAATTCAAAGGAAAAGAATTGGAAGGATTAAGGTATGAGAGCCCCCTCTCAAAACATCTCAGTCTTACAGAATTAAAAGATGCTTATAGAGTTATTCTGAGCGAGAGGTATGTCAATCTGGAAGAGGGAACAGGGCTTGTTCATACTGCTCCGGGCTGTGGTAAGGAAGATTTTGATGCGGGGAAAAAGGCGGGGCTTCCTGTGATAAGCATTGTTAATTTAGATGGAAAATTCACAAAAGAGGGAGGAAAATACTATGGAAAAAAGGCAAGAGTTGTCGACGAAGAAATAATAAATGATTTGGAAAAAGAAAATTCTCTGGTTTACAAAGAGAATTATTCCCATGACTATCCTATATGCTGGCGTTGTAAAAGCCCTCTTTTAATGATTTCTGTTCCGCAATGGTTTTTCAAGATAAGTGAGATACATAAAAAAATCTTAAAATCAAATGATGAGGTTGTTTGGCTCCCGGCTTATATGAAACTAAGAATGAAAGCCTGGCTTGAGGGAATTTCTGACTGGCCCATATCAAGAAACAGATACTGGGGAACACCTCTTCCCATATGGATATGCAAAGAATGTGGTAAGAAAACAGTCATAGGTTCTATAGATGAATTAGAGAAAAAATCAGGGAGAAAAATTCACGAAGTCCACAAACCAGAGATAGATGATGTTGTCTGGAAATGCAAATGCAGAGGAGAATTTAAGAGGATTCCAGAAGTTCTCGATGTGTGGTTTGATTCCGGAGTTTCAAGTTGGGCTGCTCTTGAATATCCAAAGAACAAAAAACTCTTCAAGAAGTTCTGGCCGGCTGACCTGAATATTGAAGGAACAGACCAGTTCAGGGGCTGGTGGAATTCCCAGATGATACTTTCTGAGATAAGATTTGGAAAAAAACCATTCAATAACATATCTGTCCACGGCCTTGTTCTCTCAATAGGAAAAGTGAAGATGTCAAAATCTCTTGGGAACATTGTCTCTCCGCATGAAATAATTGAAAAGTATGGAAGGGACAAATTAAGGTATTATTTTGCAAGGGTCTCCAGGGGAGAGGACTTTGCCTCCTTTGATGAAAAAGAGTTCAGGAATATTGGGAATTTTTTCAGGATATTGGCCAATGTAAACAATTATGTAAACCAGCTGGAAAAGAAAAAATCAAAAGCCCATGTTGAAGACAAGTGGATTTTATCGAGATTCAATTCTCTTTTGACAAACCTGCAAGAAAGTTATGAAAAATTCAAGTTCTATGAAGCAGTCCAGAAAATAGAGAATTTCATTGTGGAAGACCTCAGCAAGACATACATAAAAATAGTGAGGGAAAGAGAGAATGAAGTTTGTGAAATTTTAAATGAGATAAGGAATGGGCTGTTAACTGTTGTTTCTCCGATAATACCTTTTTCAACAGAAACAATCTGGCAGGAATTAAGAAAAAAAGGAATTGTCAAGGAAGAAAGCGTCCATCTCTCTGCCTGGCCAAAAGCCGACAGGAAGAAAATCAATAAAAAACTTGAAGGAGAATTTGAACTTGCATTAAAAATAATTGAAAAAGGCCTTGCAGAAAGAGATAAGACGGGAATAGGATTAAGATGGCCTTTGCAAGAGATAAAAATTTTCTCGAAAGATAGGAAAAATATGAAAGGTTTTGAAGATATAATAAAAAGCCAGCTTAACGTGAAGTCTGTAAAATTTGAGCCGCCTGCTTCAAAAGAAAAAGGGCTCTATATAGAACTTGACACGAAGCAAACGCCGGAACTCGAGGCAGAGGGCTATGCCCGCGAGCTCTCAAGACAGGTTCAGGATTTCAGGAAAAAGCTTGGGCTGCAGAAAAAGAACACTATAGAGCTGTTCATAGCAACAGATGAAGCCTTTAGTGAAGTTCTTGAGCCATGGAAAAATATTCTCAAAGACAGGACAAATTCAAAAAAAATAGAATTCTTTACCGACGGCAAAATTGCACATAAAGAAAGATTTAAAAATAAAACTACCTTTTCAATAAAAGATAAAAGAGGGGAGATAGCTGTAATTGTTACTGATAGGTAATCTCATAAGGGTTACTCTTTTATCATAACAATATTTAAAAATCAATTTAGTGTCCAAAGATAAGAAAAAATGATAGTAAAAGAAGAATTTTTGAGCCGCCTGAGGAAGATTTTTGACCTGAATCTTTACGAGGTGAAAGTATGGACAGCGCTTCTTTCTAGGGGAACTTCAACTGCCGGGGAATTGAGCAGCATCTCGGATGTCCCACGAAGCAGGACATATGACATTCTTGAAAGCCTTGAGAAAAAAGGATTCATAATAATGAAGCTTGGGAAACCGATAAAGTTCGTCGCTTTGAAACCTGGAGAAGTTGTTGAACGTGTCAAAAAGAACCTCATGACAGATGCAAAAGAAAGATCAAGGAGACTTGAGACGCTGAGAGGAGATGAAGTTTTGGATGAGCTGAATTCCCTTTTCACAAAGGGAATCAAGTTTGTTGAGCCCTCTGATCTTTCAGGGAGCATAAAAGGAAGGCAAAATATATACAATCACCTTGACATGATGATAAGGGAAGCTCAGAAATCGGTCACGATAGCCACGACAGAAGAAGGACTGAACAGGAAATTCGAGGCTCTGATGCCAAGCTTTGAAAAATGCAAAAAACGCGGAGTCAAAGTAAGGATTGCTGCGCCAATAACAAAGAACAATGCCAAGGTTGTAAAAGAAATCAGGAAATTCGCAGAAGTCAGGAACCTTGACAAGTTCAAGGCGAGGATGACAATTGTTGATGGAACCCAGATGATGTTCATGCTCCTTGACGATGAAAAGTTCCATCCAAATTATGATGTCGGAGTCTGGATAAACACAGAATTCTTTGCCCAGGCGCTGGAGCAGCTGTTTAATCACTCCTGGGATTCGTTGAAGCCTGCTAAGTGATTTAAATCTTGTTTGTGTTTTTCTTGTGATGACAATAAAGAGAATTTATGTTTTCAGGAAAGAGGATTTTAAGAAATGGCTGCAGAAAAATCATGACAAGGAAAAAATTGTTGAGCTTGTTATACACAAGAGACACACCGGCAAGAAATTTCCAACACACCATGAATTAATGCTTGAAGGCATAAGCTTTGGATGGATTGATACTATTATAAGAAGAATTGATGAGAATAAATTTATAAGGACTTTCCAGAGGAGAAATGAAAAAAGCTCCTGGAGCCAAAATACTTTAAAATATGCCGGGCAGCTGATCAAGGAAAAAAGAATGACTTCCCATGGGCTTGCATTCTACAAATCAGGAAAGAAGAAGAAAGCTTTTGACTATGGAATTCCCAAAAATCCAAAGGTTCCGGAAGACCTGTCAAAAGAACTTGATAAAAACAGAAAGGCAAAGGAAAATTTTAACAATCTGCCTAAATCGATCCGCAGAACTTATTTACGATGGATATTAATGGGAAAAACTCAAAAAACAAGGCACACCAGGACTTCCAGAGTTATTAACAGAATGAAAGAAAAAGATTGGAGAATATTAAAATTCTAAAATCTGTGATATTTGAAAAATAGAAGAAAAGAATGTTAAAAAAAATAAAATTATCTTCTTTTCTTTTTGTGATGAGCTTTCTTAGGCTTTCCTGCTTGCCCGCCAGCAATTCCTGAAAGAGTTGCCCTGAAACCGACAGGAGTCTGTACGGAAATTATGTGCAATGCCCTGTTTCCAGCGCCTCTTGCTTTTCCCATGTTCTGCCTTACGTCGTTGTCAAGCCTGTGCAGCTCTTTATTTGCCTTGATGACAGAAGCCTGCAAAGCACGCCTTGAAATCTTTCCGTAGAAAAATCTCTTGCATTCCCCGTCAAAATCATTAAGAAGACCCTGCTTTTCCTCCTGCCTTGCTCTTACAGTCTCTCCAGCAACGTTAAACTCTTTTATGGTCTTTGCGAAGAGTTCCTCATTCATCACCTTTACCTGAACCATGTTTTTCTTTTACCTCCTTTTATTGTTTCTGTACGCAATCAAAGAAATTATTCTTTAAATATGTTTTTGTTCAAACAGAATTTGCGGAGTTTTTTAATTAAATCTTATTTTGTGACGCGGTGCCTTCGGCACCCATCTTTACCCCACGCAACCTGAGGTCATCGTAGAGGTACCAGTAGTCGCCGCCCAGGAGAGACCTGTCGTCGAGATTCCTGAACCACATTTGTCTTGCAAATGGCTGGCTTTGTTTGTTAACATGACCTTTATTAACTGCCCAAACAGGCATTTTTTTTATTCCTGCGCTTCTAAGAAATTCTCCGTAAACTCTTGCTTCTTTTTCTCCGCCAAAAGCATAAACAGTTAAAGCATCAGAGCCAAGTCTGTCTGTTGGAATTTCAATGTTTTGTTTTGGAAAATCAACCGAATCCTTCAAGGCTTTTTCAACCTGCTCTTGAGTTGGGTAAAATTCGTTTTCATTTCTATGAGCTTCTGTTGATTGTGGTGCTGATTCAAGAATTGGTGAATTTCTTACTAATTTTGGCGTTCCGTTTGGAACATATAAAACTCCTTCTCTTGTCCAGTTTCCGTTTCTTGAAATGAAAGAATCTTTCCCTTGCTGGATTCTTAATAGAGCATTCTGCGGCAAAGAAATAACTTCATAGCCATTTTCTGTCAGAGTTTCAAGTGCCTTGTCAAAAGGAGCACAGACTATTCTTGATGCTACTCCTGTTGGCTTTATGTCATCTATAATTTCCATGATTTTCCCAGAAATCCTATATTTATAAATTCTTCCATATTGTTATTCTTTAAAAAAGGTAACACATTCTCACAAATCTCACATCTCTTCTATGGTTTCAATTCCCAAAAGGCCGAGGGAATTCTTCAGAACCTGCCTGAAAGCCTCGACGAGAGCCAAACGGAACGTCTCTTGCGAAGAACCAAGCACTTTGCAGGCATGATAAAATTCGTTGAAAATCTGGGCAAGTTGGTAGGAATAAGCTGCAATTACAGAGGGATTCAGGCTTTGGGAAGCAGCAGCAACAGCATCTGGAAACTGCGAAAGCTTCCTGACCAACCCGATTTCTTTTTCTTCAAGTTCCTCCAGTTCAAATTTTTTAAGAGTTGCAGCACTTTTCCTCAGTATGGAACTCGCGCGGGCATAGCTGTATATCAAATAAGGACCTGTGTCTCCTTCGAAAGAGATAAATTTCTTTGTGTCAAATATCATGTCAGACTTCCTGTTGTTCTTCAGGTCTCCGTAAAATATTGCTGCCATTGCCACTCTCATCGACCTTTTTTCCAGCTCTTTCCCGGAGATTTTTTTTATCCTCTTTTTTATTTCTTTTTCAGCAAGAGATTTTGTCTTTTCAAGAATTTCTTCCAAAAAAATTGTCTTGCCCTTTCTGGTTGAAAATTTCTTTCCTTTTTTATCAAGGTAAAGGCCGTGCTCTACATGAACACAATTTTTTGCCCAGCTGTAACCAAGGAGCTCAAGTATCTTAAAAAGCTGTTTGAAGTATAGTTTCTGCTCCTGGCCGACTTCGTAAAGCATTCTGTCAAACTTGTAACTATTGTGCCTGTCTATGGCTGCCGCAAGATCTCTCGTAATGTACAAAGTTGCCCCGTCGCTTTTTTCGATAATGGTATTTTCAAGCCCCCATTTGTTCAGGTCAACTATCAAAGCACCCTTGCTTTTTTGCAGAAGACCCTTATTTTCCATTTCCTTGATGACTTCCCTCGATTTTTTATTAAACATGGATTCGCTTTCATAAGCATCAAACTTTATTCCAAGGGTTTTATAGATTTCCTTGAAGTTTTCCATGGAGATTTCCTTGAAAAATTTCCACAGGAGAAGAGTGCTCTTGTCTCCATCTTCCATCTTTTTGAACCATTGCCTTGCCTCCCCCTCATATTTTTTCTTGTTTGCCTCTACATAAATCTCAAAAAGATGCTTTGTAAGTTTCTTGTCCAGCTTTTTTTCAGAGCCGAATTTTTTATATCCAAGTATGAGCTTCCCGAATTGGGTTCCCCAGTCTCCGAGGTAGTTTATCCTTGTCACCTTATGGCCTGCAAACTCCAGGATGTTAGACAGAGAGTTTCCTATTATCGTTGACCTTAAATGTCCTATGCCGAAAGGCTTTGCTATGTTTGGGGAGGAAAATTCGACAATCACTTTACTTTTTTTGCCAATCTTCGTGCTTCCGTATTCTTTTTTCTTTGATATTATGTCCCAGACGACTTGTCTCGCAAGGCTTTTCCTGTTCACAAAGAAGTTGATGTATGGGCCAGTAACTTGGATATCTTCAAATTCTGTTGCGGTAGGCTCTCCGATTTTTTCCCTTATAAGAACAGCTGTATCGTGCGGATCCGGCTCAAGCCTGTTTGAAAAGGAAAAGCATGGAAAGGCGTAATCTCCAAGTTCCTGGTTTGGAGGAATTTCTATCAGTCTTTCAATATTGGAATCATCTATCTCTATTTTCAGCGATTTCAGGGCTTTTTTCAGAAGCTTGACAACAGCGCCTTTCATATATTACCTGGGAAAAGATTATTAATAAAACTTACTTTAATTTCAAAATCTCCAGGATGCCGTAGTGAATTTCCCCAACAGACAAAGAGGCATCTAAACTTATTATCGGCACCTTCTTTCTTTCCATATTGGGAATTATTGGAGCTGTAAACCTTTTATATGTTTTAATTCTTCTTTTTATTACTTTCAGGGAATCGTCTTTTCTTCCTTGCATCTCCAATCTTTTAATAAGCCTTTCAGCTGCTTTTTCTTCGCTCAGATAGAATCTTAAGACCTTCCCAATAAGACCCATCTTCAATGCTGTTTCTGTCTGGGTAATATTCCTTACTGCTCCGTCGAGGACATAGCCTCTTTCATCCTTTAGAGATGCTATTTCCTTTTCAATTAACAGAAAGATTTCTCTGTCGGGAAGGAAACCTCCTGATTCTATACGGTCTTTGTATGGCATCGTCAATTCATCTTCTCTCTTCCAGGATTCCCTGATTAATTCGCCTGTGCTTATGTGCCTAAAACCATAGGGAACAAGCAGCTTAGCCTGTGTTGACTTTCCTGCCCCCGGTATTCCAACAAAAAGAAGTCTCATCAAAGACATATTAAAAAAGGAAAACTCAAATTAATAAAGATATCTGCATCTGAAACGAGAAGTTTTTTAAGCAGTGTGTTTTCTATTTCTCATGAGGGAGTGCCCGAGTGGCCAAAGGGGCAGGACTTAAGTCGTATGGAAAACCAAGGTTTTCCATGACAAGTCACCTTTTCTTTTAGAGAAAGGAGACGTAAGAAATCCTGTGGCTTAGTGCCTTCGCAGGTTCGAATCCTGTCTCCCTCATTTTATGAAAAATAGCAAAAATTTTATTAGAAATAGGGGCAGAAATGCTAAAATCCTGCTTTTGATTCTTGCAGCATTAATTGTAATCAATTATCCTTTTTTGGATGAAACATTGACGAGATTCCTCAACACAGATGAGAAAGTTGTTGCGGAAAGAATTATTGACGGCGATACTTTTGAAACAGAAACAGGAAAAGCGAATGTGAGGCTTTTGGATGTTAATACACCGGAAAAAGGGGATTTTTATTATGATGAAGCAAAGAGCTTCTTGGAGTCAGAGATACTTGGAAAAAATGTCACGCTTAAATTCATAGGAGAAAGATATGACAAATACGGAAGAATTCTTGCCTATGTCTTTCTTGATGGAAAAAATATCAATAATGAGATGGTTGAGAGGGGATTTGCTAACTATTATTTCTATTCTGGCAAAGACAAATATTCCGGCGAGCTTTTGGATTCCTGGAACAAGTGCATGGAAAACAACATTGGCCTGTGCGAGAAGTCAGAAAACAGGTGTTCTTCGTGTGTTAAAATTTCAGGCTCTTCTGTCGCCAATTCCTGTTCTGTCTCCTGCGACATAACTGGCTGGAGTATCAGGGGAGAAGGCAGAGAAAAATTCATCTTTTCCAGTCAAGTTCTTCAGCCAAAGGGAAAAACGCCGTTTGTCTTAGATTTGTCAAATACAGATGGTTCCCTTTTTCTCAGAGATGATGAAGGAAAGCTGGTTGAATGGAAAAAATAACAAAGATAGCCATAATTCAATTGCGTAGTTTTAAATAGCAAGAAAACCAAGATTTTTTATCGATAACTGTTGGAAATAGAGCTTGGAAAACAAAACCAGGCACACTATTTCTTTAACTCGACATCGCTATGGCGAGTTCGGCTTGTTAATTGGATAAGTTAAACATGAATTGATAGCATCAAAATGGAAAGTTTTAGAAAGTTAGGCCTGAGCGAACCGCTTTTGAAATTACTAGAAAATGCGGGATTCAGGAAGCCTAGTGAGATACAGGAGAAGGTAATCCCCTTAGTCATGAGTGGAAAAGATGTCATTGGGGGAAGCGCAACAGGCTCTGGAAAAACTCTGGCATTTGGAACAGGCATCATAGAAAGGATTCAAAAAAATAAAGGGCTTCAGGCTCTGATTCTTGCTCCGACAAGGGAGCTGGCAGAGCAGGTAGGAAATGTGTTTGCCAGATTTTCAGCTTACAAGCAATTGAATGTAGCCATTGTTTATGGCGGAGTGAACATAGGCCATCAGATAAAAGACCTGAGAAATTCCGAGATTGTCGTAGGAACTCCTGGAAGGATAATTGACCATCTTGAGAGGGGAACTGTGAATTTCTCCAATCTAAAGGTACTTGTTCTTGACGAGGCTGACAGGATGCTTGACATGGGCTTTGTGTATGATGTTGAGAAGATAATAAAAAATTGCCCGAAAGAAAGGCAGACCTTACTTTTTTCCGCAACCATCTCTTCTGATATAGACCATATAGCAAAAAAGCACATGAAAAATCCTGAAACAATCTCTGTAGAATCCTATGTTGATCCTTCAAAGCTAAAGCAGATATATTACGATGTTGAAAAAAATCTGAAGTTTTCCCTTTTGGTTCATCTGCTTAAAAGAGAAAAACACAACCTTGTGATGGTCTTCTGCAACACAAGGCACAATACAGACTTCATAGGAAGAAATCTGGAGCGTCTTGGAGTAGAGGTTCTTGCAATACATGGCGGATTAACACAGCAGAAGAGGAACAGGATAATGGAGAAGTTCAACGAGAAAAAAGTCTATGTTCTCGTATGCACAGACATTGCAGCCCGCGGCTTGGACATAAAGGGAATCTCCCACATCTACAACTATGACATCCCAAAAACCAGCAAGGATTACATTCACCGCATTGGCAGGACAGCAAGAGCTGGAAAAGAGGGCATTGCAATAAACATCGTTTCGGAGAGAGATTATGATAATTTTGGAAATGTCCTTAAAGACCCTTCCTTGAGCATAGAAAGAATGGAAACTCCCAAGATAGAAACAGTGAGAATCATGCTCCCTGACCAATATGTGAAAACAAAAGAGAGATGGGACTCACAAGACTGGAGAGGCAGAAAATCCAGAAGAGAAAACAGCCAGCGCCATGGGAAAATTTATGATGAGGATTCCAGCAATGACCAAGGAAAAAATAAAGGCCAATGGCAGACTTTAGGAGAAGGAAAGACTTATGGAGAAAGAAACATCAATCAGCATTTTTCAAAGACAAGAGAAAACTTTGGAAGAGGAAACTTCGGAAACAGAAATAACAGACCTGGAAGAAACAGCAGGGGAAGAGGCGGCGGAAGAGGATTCGGGGGCAGAAGGAGAATTCCCCAAAGAAGCGGGAATTACAGAAACCATGGAAAAAGCAGGGGAAATAGGTCTGGAAATTTCAGCAGAAGAGGTGGGTTTTAATTTTCTTTTATATAAAATTCTATAAAAATATTTTTAAACTATGGTTTGTGAGTTAATTTATGGCAAAAGATGGTGTGATAAAAAGAGTTTTCATCGCAGGAGCTGCTGCTGCCTTGAATTACAAGGAAAAGCATCCGCATGCCGGAGAATCAGAAATCATGTCCAATGTCACAAGACAGATGGAAAAGCTGATCAAGGACATAGAGAAGGATTGATGATCTTTTCTCAATAATGAAATCTTCTTTCGTATTCTGAATGGCTAAACCATTCAAGAATTATTGTAAAATAAGCCAACATAATTTTGAAATTCAACGACAGCCGATTAGCAACAACCTTCATTCAACACGCTCCCTTGAAACAGAACCTGAACAGGATAATCTTTATAAATCATAAAAAACCTAGTTTAAAGTAGACTAGGTCGGCAGGTTAGCCCTCTGCCATTTGCAAACGGGCTTCATGGCAAACTGCAAGGAAGTTAGTGACAGACATTGTCAATTGGTCCTTATTCCGACGTTGAC
>JBBTAK010000030.1:0-11414 GCA_038044245.1 Nanobdellota archaeon | reverse complement strand
GTTTGAACAGCATAAACAGGTGTTTGTTTATCAAACAGCTGTTTGGTTGTTTGGTTTTTTCTCCCTGGCTTCAGCTCGCTCATTATAGAAACTATATTTTTTACCCCCTCAACCTCTGTTTCTAACGACGATAAAACCTCTTTTATCTCTTCCAGCTCTTTTTTTTGTGAATTTTGCTCAGAGTCAAGGTGTTTGATCCATGTTCCAACAGAATTTATGTCTTTTTTTACAGATTCAAAACTCTGTTTTGTGTCTTCTTTCAGCTTTTCAACTCCTTTATTTCCAAATAACCACCCAAACATGCTATATTTTAATGAGCCATATTTATATACTTTTTGTTTCTTCGTCGAAAAAATAGCCCAGAATTCTATTTTTCAAATAAAGATACCCTATTCAAATGTGTCAAAAATTCATTGAAAACCCACAGCAAATCACAACAAAAACACAAAAAAACACCCCCAAACACCCTATTCAAACACCCCAAAACACCTAGAGACTCCAACACATCTCTAAAAACATACTCGAACAAAGATAACCTTAGTGAACAAAATTCGCCCCCAAACAAAAATCTATGCAAAAACCCGTGTCAGAAGGCCTCTTCACCGACGGCAAACAGAAAAAACCAGAGGTTTTTACCTTTTTCGTCCATTTATTTTTAAAAATTCTTATTTTAATTCTCAAAATCCTTGCAACCGATTAGAAATGTTTATAATCCCTTTTATCTTAACTATCCAATCAAAAGGAGGTTGTATTTACATGGCAAAATTAAGTGCCTGGCTAGTCACCCTTATCGGTGTCCTTTGGCTATTGCCTTTACTTGGCATAAGCACAGGGACTTGGGGAACATGGTTAATAGGATTGTCTTTCCTTGTAATGGGTATAGGCAAGCTTATGAGGAACTACGGCGCAAGAAGGAAATAATCCCCAGTATTTTTTATTTATTTAATTTTATTGGTTTAAGTTTTAATTAAGCTGATCTAAGTGAACAGCAAAAGGAAGAAAGAAGAGAAAAAGAGGAGAAAGAGCAGATAAAAATGAGTAATAAAATGCAGAGGAGGAAACAATAAGAGTGTTTTTAAGCTTCTCATTGTTATTTTTCCAATGATGCTAAGGCCCGGAATACCCAAAATAAGGAGCGCATTACCTTATAATCACGACAAACAATCTGATTCTAGACCAAAAATCTCTCGCGTAAAACTTGTTTATATAGTATCTCCAGCAGGGGCGCCAGGATATCTCGCACTTCGAGACACAGCCGGTAGAATTTATTCCCTTAACAAAAAATCCCCGCATAAGGCAGAAAGAATAAGTCCCTCAAGAATTAGACCTTTAAGAGATAATTATCTGTTGCTTTTATTAGATAGTAATTTAATAGAGAATATACGACAAAGAATATCTCAATCGCACAAGAGGGGCCTTGAAGGTCTTTTTAAAAGATGTGTTAGGAACATTAATACAGATATAAAAGAAGCCCGTTTTCATGATCTTTCAACCATTTTCTAAATAACTAAGTTCACCAAAGTGCACAAAAACCCCTTTCCAAAAATTCTTCTCTAAAAAACAAGGTTTATGTGTAAAAACTACGCACAAGATGTACTGTCAGACTCATTTTTAACCAAATTAAAGCAAAATTTATATACTTAGGGTGCCCTAAGTACACGTGAACCTGCTCGTATTGACCCTAAGTTCACAATTTAAAGAGGAAATGGTAGAAAAAACTTATTTTAATCGAGCTCTATCTTCCCTAACTTCTAAATATCCTGGACTGAGGAAAGATTTGAAAGAACTTAAGACAAATAAAAGAGAAGCACTTAAGCTATTCAGATGGGTACTTTTGGGCGACATTAAAAAAAACATAAGAGAGTATCATTTCTTTCTTAACGGCATAATAGCAAAAACTCTAGCTCTCTTAGACAGTTTAGTCACTGAGCTTGATAAACAAAATCCTTATACATCTAATATGATTCTTAGAGCTCAATATGAAAGTCTTGCCGCGGTTCACTATTATGGGGCCCACCCTGAAAAAAGCCAGAATTTAACTTTCGGAGAGAGATTTACTAAAAAAGATGAAACACCTATAGAAGCAGTCCATGTTAATGATATGATCAAAGAATTAGAAAAAAATGCCCCAAAGACATGGGATGTTTGGAAAGATATTGATAATATGTCTAATATAATTCACCCAAACAAGCAAAGCCACCAAGCAAATATTACACCTAAACAAGAAGGAGTCTTTGAGTTCAGTTCGCAATGTAGTATGGATGAAAATCAAATAAAGAATTTGTTAAAAGCTAGTAATAATCTGGTTACATCTATTCTTAATGGTGTATCTGATGTTGATGAATGGTTTGTAAAAAACCTAAAAATTACTAAACAAATTCCTCAGAAAAAAGAGGTGATAAAATGACCCCAGCAAAACCCCTAGCAGCAATTTATGTTCGTGTATCCACGCAAGAACAAGCCCAGCAAGGTTTTTCATTAAATGCCCAGCAAGAAGCATTGGAAAATTATGCAAAGGCTTTGGGTTATGAAATTCATAAAGTCTACAGAGATGAAGGAAAATCAGCAAAAGATCTCAAAAGACCAGAAATGACCAATCTTCTCCAAGATGCAGAAGCCGGAAAATTCTCAGCTATATTCATCTACAAGTTAGATAGGTTCTCAAGAAGCATAAAAGATTTGATACTTACCATAGACAAACTAAAAGATTGGGGTATTGACTTCGTGTCTTTGCAGGACAGAATTGAAACAACCAGCGCATCGGGAAAATTAATGTTTCATATCATAGGTGCATTTGCTGAGTTTGAAAGAAATATTATAGGAGACAGAACAAAGTTTGGAATGCAAAGGAAAGCCAAAGAAGGGGGTTTCATAACCAGGGCACCAAAAGGATACAAACTTCTGAACAAAAAACTTGTCATTAATGAAGAAGAAGCAAAAAAAGTCAAGGAAATCTTTCAAGAATTTTTAGATACAGACATAAGCCTCACCCAGTTGGCCCTAAAATTTGGCCTGACAACCTCCGGCCTGAAAAAACTGCTCCAAAATACCACTTATCTTGGAAAAGTAAAGTTTGCCAATGAAGAATCAAAAGGAACTCACGAATCCATCATTGATGAAAATTTGTTTGTAAAAGTTCAAGAAAAATTATGAAGACAACCATAACAATTCTTAAATAACAAAAATCCCTTTAATAACAATCAAAAATGGAAAAAATTCTGAAAAAGAAGCTCATTAATGAATATAAAGAAGGAGACGAGGTAAAAGACATTTTTGTTGTTAAATTCAAGAAAGGAGTTGCAGATTATGTCAATGGTTATTCTTTTTCTTTGGTTTTGACAGATTCCAGCGGGAAAAGCATCGACTATAAATATTGGGGCGGAAATGATGAAACCAATGTAAAAGCCTTATATGATAAAATAAAAGACGATTCTGTTATTTATATGGAAGGCAAAGTGAGTTCTTATAAAAACAAACCTCAAATAGGCTCAAATGAAGGAATTCATTCCCTGAATATCCTGGAAAAAGGCCAATATGATGAACAGGTTTTCATTAAAAAAACAAAAAAAGATATAGAAAAAATGTATGCCGAACTACAAGGGTATGTGGATGGTGTGCAAGATGAAAAAATAAAAATTCTCCTGAAAAATATACTTTTAGAAGTAGGAGATTCTTTTAAAAAACAGCCAGCTGCGATTTCTATACATCATAATTGGATTGGCGGTTTATTAGAGCACATACTGGAAATCCTGAAATACTGTGATCTTAGTGTAAAATTGTATCCAGAACTTAACAGAGACCTTCTGGTTGCGGGGGCAATGTTACATGATATAGGAAAAATAGAGGAAATGGAGATGACTTCAAGGATAAAAGGGACAAATACCGGCCAATTTGTCGGCCATTTGATTCTAGGATCTATATTTGTTTCAAAAAAAATGGATGAACTCGGCGTGGATAATCAACTGAAAGATAAGATACTGCACATGATAGTGAGTCATCATGGAAAAATAGACAAGGGTTCTCCCAAAGAACCAATGTTTCCCGAAGCAGTCGTATTACATTATGCTGATGAATTGAGTAGTAAAACCGTTGAAATGCTGAACTTCATAAAAGATAACAGGGAAGAAACAGAAGACGATTTTATGCCAAAGTGGGATAAAAACAGGCCCAACAACATATTTTTAAGATAATTAGTTTCTCCTTACTGCACAGAACCAACACTAACTTCATAACCATTAACTCTTTCTCTATCAGGCCCGGAATATTTTACTTCAAAGTTCCATTTTTCCCCAATGCTTAGGCTATCGGTGCTGTCTGTGGATTTTTCCAATAAATCCCCTTTGCTGTCATAAAACATTACCACTATTTCTGCATAAGATAGCTGTTTTTCTGCAGTATTTTCGGCAATGCCCTTTACGCCAAGGCCCCAATCTGTACTAATTACTAATTCATAACTTAGAATTGTCAGGGGCCCTGTTTCGTTTTTTATGACATTTCCTGTTTGATAATCAAATACAAAGCTCATTAGTCCAAGAAGCACAATTAATCCAAAAACCCCAATAGCAATTTTTGTACCTGTTTTCATGTCTTTTTTCTGTTTCAAAAGTATTTAAAATTTGCCTAAATTCCGCCTTGCACAAATAACTTAATTCAAAAACCAAATATCAATCCATACTGTCTAAGACTCTGCATAAAAAAGTTTATAAATATCCAATAGTCCCCTTTGAAATGGCATTTGAGGATACGATTAAGGAATTAGAAGAAACCAGCTGTGATATTGCCGACAGCATGAGAGAAAATATTAGGAGTAGTAAGCATGGTAAATTAAAGATTTTAGCATTAGAATCATGCTCCCTAATATCTGGCATAGCATTAGGATCCATTGCAAGAGCCTCTGGAACACCAGAAATAACAGTAATTCTTCCAATGATGGACTTTTTCTTAGGAGGTTTCCCCTTACATTCACAGAGAGCTGTTCGCGGAAGATTGTATGAATACGCTAAATATGCAATTGGCGCAGCATTACCATATGCTGATAAGATTTACATTGCTGCAAAGAGTTTGAGCGATAATCTTAATTAAGAACTGACATATTAAAAATCATTCCAAACTATCACACGCCTTCCCGTCTTTGTCTGTGTCAAGATGATGGACATCTCCAACGCCCTGGCCAATGCACCACTCAAAAACATCCTGGGCCTCCTGCTGCGTCGTGAAGTTCCAGCAGTTGTAAACATCAGAAGAGCATCCGGAATCAACAGCATTATTTGATAAATTTCCAATTCTTCCCTGAACGCTTTCATTCAGGTATCCTCTTACATATTCAGGTATTACGAAGAAGATAGTCACGAGGACGATTATGGTAAGAATCCCAGCAAAGATGATGATTACCATGCCCCAGTTTACCTGCGCCGGTTCCTGGACGTATTCGTACGGATATGACAGGGGGATTTTAAACACCCTTATTATCCATTTTACTCTTAAAATAATCTTCTGTTTCTTTGTCCATGAAATAAACATAAACTCCCTTATGGGCTCTTGAGAAAAGAACCCTATAAACATTTTTTAAATGTTTTATTAATTGTGCATTTCCTTTGATTGCAGCACTATCATGTGAATAACTGGGCTTCGCAACCCATGTTTCTTTTTCTTTCCAATAGGCTAAGTCTTTTCCAAAAATTATGCCAATATATTCAAATTCAAATCCTTGTGAGGTATAAACTGTTCCTACCTGATTCATCCCACTTTCATCCATAGCCCATTTCCAATATTCTCTTTTATTTTCCCAAGGCATTTCAAAATCTCCAATTTTTACATCATTAACTAAAGTCCCGTCTGGCTTTGGATTGCTCCATGGCCAGCAAAATCCTGCCACAATCCTAGCCGAATTCGGTTTTTCTTTGTTTTTTTCATCTATTATCTTTTTGAGAGTATGTGGAGAATCAACAATCTTAAATTCCATCCCAGAAGCATTAAGAGAAAGAGGCATTTCAGATTCTCTAATACACAAAACATCTTCAATCCACTGTAAAAATGAGTCGGAACCAGAACATCTAAATTGCGTTTTTAATTCAAATTCATAAATATTAGATTTTGGAACCCCCAACTTTTCAGCGGATTTTTTTATTAAATCTACACTTCCTATTTCATTTGGCCTGACGACCTGATATTCATCAATAAAAAATACAGAAAGTTTTGCTGGCCTTATTAAATCCTCAATTTGTGGATTTGTAGACTTAAACATGGCTGGAACCTTCCAATCACTACTATCTTTTCTTATTCTATGTGCTTCGTCACAAATCAAAACACCTATTTCATTTTCTTTCATTTGTGTAAAATTAAAAAAGAATTTGTAAAATTTTCTAGCCCTTCCTCCAACCATTTTTCTCAAAGTATTAGTAAAAGCAGAAGATCCAGTAGCATGGAAAACAGGTTTTCCAGATCTCATAATTTCTCCCATTACTTCAAGAGCTATAACAGATTTTCCTGTTCCAGGACCGCCTTTTACTATGATTACAGATTTATCATGCAGTCGTGCTTGTTTTTTTGCTCTGTCTATTATCACATTTCTTGCAGCAATTTGATCATCAATTAAATTGAAAACCTGCTGTTTATTTATCATATCTCCAACATGTTCCATAAGCATTTTAGAAGGCCCAACTTCGCTATGAATAAATCTGTTAAAAATCTGAAATCCAGGGTCAGAAGATAATTTTTCTTTAAGATATTCTCCGAGCTTCTTTACATCTTGTTTTGAAAATAAAGGATATTCTTTGATCAGGCCCTTAAATTGCTCGTCATATAGAATGGAATCTTCTTTTTTATTATAATTATGGCAATATGAACAACCAACCAAATCAACATGAGTTTTTTCTCTAAAAATTTTAATGTAATCATTCATGTCTATTATATATGCTTGAACCTGCGCACAAGGGTGAGCCTGTTGCCCCCAATGATCTCCATAGTTAATTTCTATATTTCCTTCTATATCTATCTTTTTTAGACTATTATTGGACCATTGCTTTAATTCAATAACAATAACAGTGTCTTTTCTTTCTTTTGATCTTCCAAACAAGATAACATCAATTCTTCTTTCGGAATAAGGTAGTCGGTATTCAATCACTATTTTATTGTTAAACAATTCAGGAACATCTAAGGAATCTTTTAGCACTCTTAATGAAGTTTCCCACGATCTAAATTCAGAATCATTAACCTTTCTTTTAATTTTTTCAACAAAATTTCTTGCGATTATGTCTGCAATTTCGTTATTTAAAACATCTCGTTTAAACTCTTGAATTGTTCCATCATATAATCTCATTATAATTCATTATACTTTTTATTTGAGCCCTTAGCCTTTTCCACAGGATATCTCTTGGCATTTTTATCCATTTTCCTGTCAAAGGCCTCAGCCAAATCAATATCATATCTTTGTGCCAATCTCGTTAAGAAATACAAGACATCCGCCATTTCGTCTTCAATTTCTTCTTTTTTCTTGGGGTTTTTGAACAATTCTTCAATTTCTTTTTCTGATTTAAACCTGAATGGAGCCAGTAACTCGCTTGCTTCAATACTTAATGCTATTGCCAACTCTTTGGCACTATGAAACTGGTCCCAGTCTCTTTCCTCACAATACTTTTTGACAAAATCTTTAATTTCCTGTATCTTTCTGTTTCCGTCTTTATCCATATCTTTTGCAGTCCTCAACAATATTAAAAACCTTCCCCTTCCAAAACCCTTAAATAATGCTCTTTCTTTTTCTGCATCATGGACGGCGTTGTTCTTGCAGGCCTGCTTGGCGGAATCGGCGGTCTGACAAGAGGGCTCATAGGTCTTCTGAAAGCCCTTTCTCTGAAGAGAAGAATCCTCTGGAATTATTACGCAATCACTGTCGTAATTGCCGTCGTGATTGGAATCTTCACAGGCATCATATTTGACTTTGATACCCGTTTGTCTCTTCTTGCAGGCTACGCCGGAACAGACATCCTTGAAGGAATATACAAAAGCTTCAATGTCCAGAAGGTTTATGTGAAAAGGAAATAACATTGGTCTTCTGATAACTTTTTATATAAAGAAAAATACGCATAGTCATGGAAAGTCCAAATTGGAGAAAAAAGTCGTTGAATCTTCTTGGAGTTTTGTTTTTCCTTTATCTTTTTATTTTTTCTTTGATGCTTGTCAAATACTCTTTCAGCGAAATTGGCACGCATGTTTCAAAGATGACTGTTGAAAATATAAGCGAGATAAATGCCTTCGGTCTTGGCTGGCTTCTTACCTTGATAATGCAGTCAAGCGGGGCTGCAACTTCTGCACTCATATCTCTGAATTTTGCGGGAATTATTGGAAATGTAATTTTGATTTACATGGTTTTAGGAACAAGGATAGGAACAACGATAACAGCTCTCTTCGTTGCCCTTCTTGTTTCTGCAAAAAGAAGGGACTTCAGACATGGCTTTGAGATAGGCCTGGCTAACCTTGTTTACGCTTTTCCCATTGCTCTTTTCATGTTCTTCATTGAATACTTCTTTTCTTTTTTCTCAAAGGCAGGAAACTATTTTCTTGTTTCAGAAATTCCCTTTAACATTAATTTTCTTGACAAGATCACTATGCCTTTGCTTAACCTGATAAAAGACATTCCAGGATATCTCCTGGCTTTGTTGGGAATTTTGTTCCTGATGCTCAGCCTTAAAAAATTACCTGTTTTTATGATGCACTTGTGGGCAAAAAATTTTCTGAGGAAAAAAATAGACAGGTACTTTACAAAGAAATCCCTCTCCTTTTTAATAGGATTCATAATCGCGCTTTTTCTTACATCGACAAGTATAACAATTACGCTGCTGATACCCTTCATTGTTTCAAGAATAATAAATCTGAAGAAAGTGATTCCTTACCTCATAGGAACTAATCTTGGAGGAGTTGCAGATGTAATCATCGGAGGATTGGTAATAGGAAAAACCTCTCTTCCAGCAGTGTTTACTTATGTTTCTTTCAGCATAATAGGATTATTCTGGTTATTTAATACTGACCTCCTGTTTAGAATTACCAAATTCCTCTCTAAAAGAACCCTGCACATTTCAAGAAAAAGAGCAATCCTATTCGTGCTTTCCTTCATTTTGATGGCAATTATTCTTAGCTTTATTTAAAACTGAAGAAAACTCCCAAAATCTTATAAATTATTCTTTCTTTGTATTTGGGTAAAAAGTGAAAAGAGGGTCATATCTATTATCAATATCAATTTTGCCCAGTCCTATTTCCTTTCCAAGAACAAACTCAGAATCCTCCAGTCTGACAGGCATATTCTTATCTGTGAAAAAGTGTTATTAAAGATTTATGTTCTTCTTTGGAATTTTTTGGATGCTAATCGACTTTTTATACTCCTTAACATTCAGCTATGGAAGATGAAACGCTTTTTTCAGCGGACAGCACTTCTTCTGACATTGTTTTTCGGACAACCAGCACTTGCGCAGGATATTGTTCAGAGATATGAAACACCGGTACCTGCAACACCAAATACAGAAGTCAGGCAAGAGCTTCCGGAAAAGCCAAAGCCGAGAATAACAGCCCCAGCAATTCAAAAAAGCCAGCCATACAGCCAGAGATTAAGCATAGAAGAGATAGTTCGACAGACTTCCTACCAGGAATGCAGGAACCAAAATCTGGATTATTCTTCGCAGAATCAGCAAAAGTATAGTGAAATGAGGGAATTAATGATGGAAACTCCTGTTCTAAACCAACTTTATCGCGCATCAATAGACCGAAGGCCATTTGAGCTATACGATGGAAGGATTATATTCACAATTTCTTCAAGACCAAATTTTTCCCAAGGCAATATGCCCCAAGGCAATCAATTCTATGTTACCAGAAAAAAAGATTCTGCTTTATATGGTATTCTCAGGAAATTGAGGGAAGTAAGAAAGATATGGAAAAAGTAATCTGGGAAACCTATTTAAATTAAAGTAACTTTGTCTGCTAATGCCCAAAAAAACAGAAGTGAAAGGCCTGAAGCATCACATAATTCACAAAAGCAGGCTGACTCTTCTGCTTGTTCTCAAGGTATCTCTGATTTTGATATCTTTCTTCATCGTTATGAGAATCCTATCTTTTTTCTCTCCATGGGTCAGCTTTAACGAGATAACTCCGCTGAATATCCTGATGTGGGCGATAGGGCTTGCGATAGCCATTCTTCTTTATCTTTTTCTTATTGTAAGAGTTCTTGACATACTAAAATTCAGTAAATGATAGAATCAATACTTTTGAATAAAAAATAAAATGCCTACAATAACAATCTCTATAGATGAAGAAATCAGGAAAGTTATTGGGAAAAGGGCAAAAAAGAACATGCTCACGATAAAGGAGCAGATAGAGGAGATAATAAGGCAGAGCGCCATAAGGACAAAGTCCGGGCAAGCAATTCTTGGCACAAAGGCCGATGACAATCTGGTTGAAATTTTCTCCAGGCATAAGAAAGGCAAGAAGATCAGGAGAAAGAAAAGGAAGGCGTGAAATCTTAAAATGAAAACCTTCAGGCTTTCTCCCTCAGCCCTTAACCTTATGAAAGAATGCCAGCGCTGCTTCTGGCTTGAAAACAACAAGATATGGAGCAGGCCAATCGGAATTTTTCCAAGCCTTCCTTCAGGAATGGACAGGATATTAAAAATACACTTTGATAAATTCATGGACCGCGGGTTGTTACCTCCTGAATTATGCCGCGATTCACAATGCGATAACTTCAAGCTGTTTGATGACAAAAAGCTTCTGGCTGAATGGAGGAACTCTAGAAAAGGGCTTTGGTTCGAGGATTCTGATGGAAACATTCTCCACGGAGGGATAGACAACCTTCTTGTATACAAGCTGAATAACAAGCTCATTGTTCTTGATTACAAAACAAGGGGATCGCCTTTGAAAGACAATACCCATGAGCATTATCAGAATCAGCTGAACATTTATTCCTGGCTTCTTGAAAAATTAGGCTACAAAGTGGAAAACTTTGCCTATTTGCTTTTTTATTATCCGAAAGAAGTTTTGGAAACAGGCGAAGTTGTCTTTGATACAGTGCTGAAGAAAATGGCTGTTTCTTCCGAAGATGCTGAAAAACTCTGGAAAAAAGCCCTTGAGCTACTTAATTCAGAATGCCCTGAAAAAGGCTGCGAGTGGTGCCAGAGGTTTTAGCTGGAAAATTTAAATTAAAGATTCAGTGTTTTTTATAATAACAATTTTTTTAAACTCTTGTTTAATATTAAGAAAATGGGATTAATAAGAGACCAAAGTCTTGCAGTCACCTTTTACAGCCCAAAGCCTCTGTCCTTTAAAGAGATAGTAAAAATAAGTCAAATAACAGGACACGATGTTAGTTCCGATGGAAGAATGGGGCCGCATTCAAACTGGCATTATAGTTTGCGCCAAACAAGAGAAGAATT
>JBBTAK010000029.1:0-8002 GCA_038044245.1 Nanobdellota archaeon | reverse complement strand
CAGTTACAGTTTCTTCAGGATGGTGCAATATCACGAATGGGTTCCTGACAAATCTTGCAGAAGGAAACAAGACGATAAATGTTTATGCGAATGACTCATTAAATACATTTGGCTTGAATAATAGCTATGTAGTCAAGGTGCTTAACAATGTTGCCCCTGCAATTTCTTTTGTTACCTCTGTCTCTTCCCAAAACCCATTGGAATTGGGATACAGATCTGTTCTTCTGAATTTTTCAGTTAATGATACAGATGGTGCAGGAAATATAAACCTGAGCAGCGCAAGGGCGCGATTAAACAGGACAGGAGAGACAAGCAGGGACAACTTCACCTGCGCAGATCTTGGTGCAGGAGGAAACGGGCACATGTTTAGCTGCAATGTAAGCATGTATTATTATGATGAAAATGCGGTATGGACAATAAATGTGTCTGCAAGAGACAACTCTGAGGCAAGTTCTGAAAATTCAACGACTAATTTCACATATAATCTTCTTACAGCAATGATTCTCAGCCCAAGCTCGCTTAACTGGCCATCACCAATAAACCTCACAAACACGAATATCAGCTCTGATAATAACCCTGTGACGATTAACAACACTGGAAACTCTGCAAATATGACATTGAATATTACTGCATTTAATCTTCGGGGAGAAACAACAATAACCCAATTCATCTTTGCGAATAACTTCACAATCGGAAATGTGACAGATGGCTGCGGAACAGGAATAAATTCTTCAGTAATGACAAATAACACCGGCCTCCAATTAAACGGAACCAACTTCAGCAAGGGGAACAATTCCCTGAATTTTGGAAACCAAACCTCTGGGCAGGAGCAGATATTCTTTTGTTTGAGGGGCATTCCGCAGGACGCAACAGCGCAGTCATATTCGTCTGCATATTACGGTGCTTGGGAAATACGCGTGCTGCTCGTTGCCTTGATACCTTCCTCAAGAAGAAAGAAAGAGAAAAAGCAGAAATCTGGAGAAAAGAAGATTGAAGATGATAAACTGCTTGGAGCGCTTGACCTGATATTGGACAAGCTCATGGAAGAATATTCTCTGAACAAAAAAGAAGTTGTTGAGATGATGACTGAAAAACTGAAGAAAAAGTACAAGATAAGCAAGGAAGAGATTTTGAAGAATATGGGAATAGGAAAGGAAATACAGATTCCATCTGCAATATTTTCTAAAAATCTTGGTGCATTGGAATCCCTGGCAAAATACATGAGAGAAAATCTCGGAATGAGTTACAGGGAAATCTCCAGAAAGCTGAACAGAAATGAAAGGACAATCTGGACATCCTATAGAAAATCAAAGGAAAAGAACAAAAAGCCCTTTGAAATCAGGGAAGCAAAGATCCTGCTTCCATTATCTTCCTTGGCGAGGGAAAAATTAACAGTCTTGGAATCAGCCATCGTTTATCTAAAGGAAAAAGGCCTTGGCTTCAAAGAAATAGCAGACCTTCTCGGCAGGGACCAGAGAAACATCTGGACGATTTATTCGAGAGCCAGAAAGAAATTGCCTAAAAAGAATAACAATATTTAAAAACCAAAACGGCATATTAATAAGATGAAAAGAGGAAAGCTGCTCGCTATTTCTGCGGTTTTTGCCTTGATATTGACTTCATTAATCTCTGCGAATCTTTTTTCTGATTTCTGGGGAAAAATCACAGGAGAGGCCACTTCTGGCACAACCTCCCTGAACATCACTGTCGGAAACTCTGCTCCCACAATCTCTTTTGTTACCTCTGTCTCTTCCCAAAACCCATTGGAATTGGGATACAGATCTGTTCTTCTGAATTTTTCAGTTAATGATACAGATGGTGCAGGAAATATAAACCTGAGCAGCGCAAGGGCGCGATTGAACAGGACAGGGGAGACGAACAGGGACAACTTCACCTGCGCAGATCTTGGTGCAGGGGGAAACGGGCACATGTTTAACTGCAATGTAAGCATATATTATTATGATGAAAATGCGGTATGGACTATCAACGTATCCGCGAGGGACAACTCTGAGGCAAGTTCTGAAAATTCAACGACTAATTTCACATACAATCTCCTTACAGCAATGGTTCTGTCTCCAACAGCATTGACATGGACAGCTCTGAACCTGACAGCAACAAATATCAGCTCCAACAATGACCCTATACTATTGAACAACACCGGAAACTCTGCAAATGGAACAGTAAACTCAACAGCATATAATCTTCGTGGAGAAACGACTACAACCCAGTTCATCTTCGCAAATAACTTCACGATAGGAAATGTGACAGACGGCTGCGGAACAGGGATAAATTCTTCTATACTTGTAAACGCAACGTCAAAGCAGCTCAATGGAACAAACTTCAGCAAGGGGAATAATTCCCTGAATTTTGGAAACCAAACCTCTGGGCAGGAGCAGTTGTTCATATGCAACAGGGGAATTCCGCAAGATGCCAGCTCGCAGTCATATTCGTCTGCGTTTTATGGCTCATGGGTGATAGAAGTAATAGTATAATTATAAAAATATAAAAGATATAATAAAAAAAGAGGATAAAGAACAAGTCATAAAAAAGATGTCAGAAAACAGTGCCGGCAAATCTAGAATGTACAGGGCGAGAAAGAAAACAATCGGAAATCTACTGATTTTTTCAGTATTGGCAATTGTTGTGTTATCAATTTCCTTTGTATCTGCAGCAGGGGTTTCCACTCCTTACTGGAGCACCAATCCCCTTAAGCTGCAGCCGGGAGAATCAACAATCGTGACTCTTGGGCTGCAAAACATGGTCGGTTCAGACGATATCACATTAAGGGCAAGTATTGCAAAAGGAGGCGATATAGCAGCCATAATAGATGAGGACCTGGATTATTTTGTGCCTATCGGAAGCGAGGATGTTACAGTCAATATAAAAGTTAAAATCCCGCAAAGCGCGGAAATAGGCAAAACCCAGGAAATTGAGGTTTCATTCATACAAGTTGCTTCGGGAGAAGGTGAAGGATTTTTCAGTCTTGCAAGCGCTTTCACGCAAAGAATTCCTGTGCTGGTTGTTGGAGAGCCGACAGAGAGCGCAATATACCAACCAGCCAAGCAAACAGGCAGCCAGATGAATACTTTGCTATCTGTTGCCTTGGCAGTAATCATCCTGATATTGGTAATATTCTTCGTCTTAAGAAAAAGAAAAATCTGACCAAAAAAGTATTATATTGATTTTTTAACAAATTTTAAATATCGCATTTCCCAACCTATTTAATGAAAAGGGGGTTTTTGGTTCTTGTCCTGATTCTGCTGGTTTTGCTCATTGCATATTCCATCATCACAGATTTTCCTGTTTTTAACAGGGAAAATGGATTTGCAGAAACAGGAGAGGTTATAACAGGAAACGCAACAAGCGCAGGAATCTCTCTTACGATAACTATCAGCGGCCCTCCGACGCTAACCCTGCTCAAGTCAGAGAATGAAACTTATTTCACGGCAACAAACCTCGAGCTTAACTTCACTGCTTTCAGCGCAGATTCAATATGGTACAAAATTGATTCTGGATCCAATGTGACAATAACAGGGAACACTACATTCAACACAACCTCTGGCCAGCACACTCTTTACCTGTTTGCAAACAACAGCGACGGAAACAGCTCGAAAAATGTGACCTTTAGAGTCAACACGACAAAATTCAATGTCCTTTATGACATTTACAAGAATAACGGTTCTTCTACAGACTTTAATGCCTCTTCTTACGAAGACATCCAGAATTTGTCCGGAGCTGTCATTGAAAAAACAGGCCACGGAAAGGTAAGCTTCAATCAGGCAATAAATCTTACAAATGACAGCAATCCTGGAGACAATGCTCTTGATCTGGACTCCTATACCAATATTTCGCAGAATCACATTGAGATAAACACGACGGCAATTCCAAATTTTAACAAATCCGCAACCCTTTCCATTTACGGACTGTCTTTTTCTGATCCCAGAGTGTTAAGAGACGGCTCTGTCTGCCCTTCAGAAATCTGCACAGAAATAAATTATTCTGGAGGAACTTTCATGTTCAATGTAACGCAATTCACTGCTTATTCTGCAGAAGAAACTCCTGCATCACAGTCTCCTTCTGGAGGAGGAGGTGGAGGCACTGCGGGTGTTTCCGGGTTTGTGGTAAATCCTGATGAGATTCAGGTAATCCTTAAACAAGGAGGAACAAAAAAGGCAACTCTGAAAATAACAAACACAGGAACACGAAAATTGGAAATAAAGCTTGAAGAGAAAAAATTAGGCACTTTTTTAAAGATAGGAAATACGTCTTTTTCTTTGAATTCTGGAGAAACACAGGAAATATTGCTTGATTTCATTGCAAGAGAAGATGCAATTCCCGGATTGTACATCGGGGGAATAACTGTCAAGGCAGGAGGCGCTGAAAAAGAGATTATTCTTGCATTAAGTATTCAATCCAGAGAAAGCCTGTTTGATGTGGAAGTCAACATACCTTCAGGATATACAACAGTTATTCCTGGAGAAGATGTTCTGGCAGATGTAAAAATCTACAATCTTGGAGCAATAGAAAGAGTGGATGCAGAGGTCAAATACGAGATAAGGGACGAAGAAAATAACTCTATAAAAATAATAAGCGATACGGTGGCAGTTGAAACCCAGGCAAGTTTCACTAAGACCATCAATATCCCAGAAAGCACTGCTCTTGGCACATATGTCTTGTATGTAACAGTGACTTACGGCGGAAAAGTGGCTGGTGCAGGAGTATTTTTTGAAGTTGCAGAGCAGGGAGTTTCAGCAAGAGAAAAGGTATTTATAGTTGTGATAACTTTGCTTGCTGTAATATCAAGCATAGCTGTTTATCTGTGGGTCTTGCATTACAGGAAAGAGCATAGAAAATATGGTGAAACGGGTTATGAAGACAGGAGAATTGATTTAAGAGATGTGTTGATTGGGCAAAGGGAGTAAAAAATGGCATTGGATTACATAACCATCGTGATAAGCTTTGGAATATTTGCATTGTACCTAGTGACAATACTCCTGTCAGTCAATATAAGAAGAAAACTTACTGGAGAAACAGGAAAGCCTTTTGTCTATCTGATAATTGCAATTCTTATTGTGTCTATAAGAAGGATTCAGCAGATATATGTCACCTCGGAAATATGGCACCCTATTCCCTATTCAACTGAAATAATCGCTGTAGGATTTGCTTTTTTCCTGTTTCTTGCCGTGCTTAATTTCCACAGATTGCTAAAAACATAGGAACAGAAACAGCAGAAATAGTGTGCCTATTTTATTCTGTTCTTCATTGCATTCCATGCATGTAGATTTTCAGGGTTGAAAAGCTTTATCTAATATTTAACTATGCAAATTTCAAGAATTATTATTTGGCTTCTTAATATTAAAATTTCAAGAAATAAAAATTTTAATTAAACCAATTTATAGATTAAGCCTAGAGTATTTCCTGCTGGATAGGAGATTTGGTGTCTTTAATGTTCTAATAAATCATTAAGGCTCTTTCCGGACTTTCTCATCTGCCTTGCTAAAAAGAACACTGTTACAAGAACAAGGACGACGACGACAAAAATTATCACGCCGCCTGCTCCCCCAACTCCTTCAAAGATGGCAAAACCTCCTATAGGTGCTCCAAGAGTTATTGGCTCTAGGACAGAACTCGAGTAAATCTGGGAGTTGAAAGCTGCAGACAGGGTCAGGTTTCCCCCAAGGGTTTCGTTTATAGGGATGTTCACCCTGAAATCGTCTGTTTTATTTGCATCAATGCTGCTGTTCTGGGAAGTGTTTGCAATCTCCAGCCCTGAAGCATCTGTTATTCTGAAAAGTATCTGGACATCCTGGTCCTCGCCTGCAAGCTCTGTCAGAGAATAATCTACTCTCACCCTGTCTTCTCTTGTTCTTTGGACATTTGTTATATTGAAGTCAAGTTTTTTCTGGATTACATTTACAGTGAATTGTTTGCTTGTTGTTACTTCTGTGCAATCGACAGACAATCCCAAAGTGTATGCTCCGGGAGATGTTTCTTCAGGGATATTTACAGAGAATGGTAAAGTTGGTTGTTCTCCTGAATTGATATTTATTGCAGCACTTGTAATGCTAAACCATCCTGAATCGTCTCCGCTCAATTTACAAAAAGATAAAGGGACTGTTCCTGTGTTCTGGACAGAGATGCCAAGTTCCTTTGAATTTCCCTGAATTACTTCCTGCTCTGAAATCTCACTAAGAGTGATATGTGTTACTGCTGGAGGCGTTTCAGAAATAATCTCCTCTGGTGGAGGTTCAACGACTTCTTCTTCAGGAGCTGATTCCTCTGAGCTTGAGGATGGGACATCTACTGAAAAACTTGAAGAGGTAGAGGTGTTTTCTGAACCATCGCTGACATATACTGTAAGCACATTGGCTCCTCCTTCATCTCCAAGATCAAAAGTTTGAGTATTTGTACCATTTACGCAGTTGATGCTGGTATTTGATACAAGAACACCAGCGCCATAGGTGATATCATAAGAGCAGGTTAGATTGGTCCCTGTTCCTCCTGTAAGTGTGAATGTGAGGGGGATTCCAGAGAGAGAATCATACTCTGTGTTTGGCTCAGATACAGAGACAGAGAGGGGAGAAGGCTGCTGTGTAGCAGCAGAATCAATGGTAACGCTTCCCAATGTGTCGTTGAAAGAGTCAAAAGAAGCTTTGTACTGAAAGTATCTCTTGGTTAAGTTTAAGTTGTTTAAATCGGCAACAGCGGTAAAATTAGCATCAGAGCAATCTGCAGCAGCGCAATTTCTGACCTCAAACACAACCCCTCTTCCGGTCCATGTGAGATTATTCCATGTTGAAGAAGAAGAATTCGCATCTAAAATTTTTGAGGTGTATGTTCCGGAAGTCTGGTTGGCAGCCAGAATAACTGAACTCTTATTGGAGTCGTAGACAGTACTGCTGTATGCCCCTTCGTCAAAAGAAGACTGCGTATCTTGCTGAAAAATCGCAAATCCGGTTGGCCCTATATTGAGATAATAAAAAGTAAGGATCGCTGCGGCAACAATAAGGACTGCAAAAACCGAAATGCTCATCTCTCTTCTCATCCTTTTTTTAAGGATTTTGAGTTTAAAAACTTTTTTGAGATTTAAAATAACCTTCGAAAAAAGATGTTTTTAAGTCAGATTTTTCAAAATTCCAGAAGAACAGCAAAAAAAATCAAGCGGAGGCCGGGATTCGAACCCGGGAAAATTCGGGCTGCAGCCGAATGCAGTAACCGCTGTGCCACCTCCGCATGAGAGACAATTCATCAAAAGCTGAATGCCCCCGACAGGATTTGAACCTGCGACCCCTTGCTTTCTTCTCTTCACATCCATAGGAAGTGCCAACCTCGGTTCTGGTTAGAAGGCAAGTGCTCTATCCAGGCTGAGCTACAGGGGCACACTTCGTTCGCCCTAACCTGTTTAAGAGTTACCAGCTTAGGGCATGTAAAAAAGAAGAAGTAATTGTATTTAAAAGCTTTCGATTGTCTGAAACAAATTACAAAATCACACCTCAAAAGAATCCAAATCTCGGGGAATAAAGGAATTCTTGAAGGCTTTTTTTGCTTCATTTAAAATCTTTCCAGGATTTTTTTCATATCTCTGGCTTATATGGACGAGAAACAACTTTCCGGCCTTTGCATTTTTTGCCGCCTTCGCTGCCTGCAGTGCAGTCATATGATGATTCCTATTTGCAAGATCCCTCAATTCATCAGAGTAGGAAGCTTCGCATACAAATGCGTCTGAATTCTTGACAAAATTAGATATTCTTTCATTTGCTTCTGTATCCAAAACAAAGGAAATTTTTTTTTCTTTCTCTGAAAATGTCAGGTTTTTAGCAAGATACTTCTTCCCGTTGTAAGTCATGTTTTTTCCTGCCTTTAGCCCTTTCAGATGAGGCCCTTCTTTTATTCCGTATTTCCTGAGCTTGTTCTTGTCTATCTTTATCTGTCCTTTTCTGACAAAAGAATATGCATTACACGGAGTTCCGTGATGCATGGATTCTGCTTCCAGAAAAAAGTC
>JBBTAK010000028.1:0-6086 GCA_038044245.1 Nanobdellota archaeon | reverse complement strand
AAAAATATATACAAAATAATTACGAAATCTTTATAAATATCTGCAAGTTAAATTTATCATGGTTTTCGATGCAATAAAAAGAGCATTCTCAAGATCTGCTGGCGGAGAGGACGCTGGCAACGAGTATCTCGAGATAGATTTGGGAAAAGAAGAGGCACAGCAGAAGGTTTTTGTGAAGCTTTTTGCACTTAAGGATTATGAAGAAGTAACCAACATACTTAATTTTCTCAGGGAAGGATACACGATAGCTGTCATTGACATAAAAACCCTGAGGCAGAGAGATCCAATAGAACTGAAAAGAGCAATCTCCAAGATAAAAAAGACCTCAGATGCAATGGAGGGGAATATTGCCGGCTTTGGAGAGAATGTTGTCATAGTAGCTCCTTCCTTTGCAAAGATTCACAAGGAAACAATGCCAGTAAAAGAAGAGAAGAAAGAGTTCACCAGCAGGTGGGATTAATTCTTTATAATTTCTAAAAAAGCCCTATTCTAACAAGATGACGATTTAATCTTTATATTAAAAAATCTAGCTTAAGGTTTTGATTTTCCTCTGCTATTAATATATAATAAGATAAATTGGCTTAAGCTGATTAGAATGCTCTTCTGTTATTGTATATAATATAGCAAAAGTTCAAACTTTTGCTATTGAAAATACTGTTTTCAGTGCAACAACAATTGTTGCGGGAACAAACAAAGCGAGAAGCGCTCCAAAAACAGATGTGACTGTTGGGCCTATGCCTATTCCCAGCAACGAGCCTGTAACGCTGTCCATTCCAAATCTGCTCACTATGACCAAAACAGCTCCTGCCCAGAGGAAAGTATGCGATTCGCTAGCTCTTATATTAAAATAGCCAACAATAAGCCCAAGAATCACCAATATCGCATAAATCTGGGCGTTGTACTGGGAAAGGGAAGGAAAAGGAAGCAGCGTTGTCGACAGACCGATAGCAACAGCCAATATGACGCCTATCAAAAAAGTCCATGCTCCTAAAGAGTTCTCCCTGGCAGTTATCACCATCTTCTATTACTATTTCATAGATCTCTGAATTATATAAATTTTTGTTATCTTGGAATTATTAAGGAAATAATGCAGAATATTGGTAAAAATAAATGTATACAAAAAAATATAAATCTTTATAAACCATAGTAACTGCAGAATGATTACAGAAAAATGAGACAAAAATCTTTAGGCCTCTTCGCCTTGAGCATTCTTGCGTTGATTCTAGTAATGGGAATGGGGAGTGCTGTTACTTTGGCTGAATGGCCTTTGACCACAAATGCGGCTCCAATAAATGTTGCGGCAAATCTTAATGCAGGAAGTTTAACTGCTGGCACGGGTATATCGGGTCTTACTTTTGATGCTGCAAACGGAGCTACTGGTACTGGTTGGAATCAGGGAGCTATAGGTCCTACTGATTATTATCAGGTAACATTAACGGCTATCTCAGGATTTAATTTTAATATTAGTTCTATTTCTTTCAGTCAGATCTCAAATGATGTTACTACAAATATGAATTTTGATGTTAATTGGTCTAAAGACAATTTTGTTACTTCAACTAATATTGTTTCAGTAGGAGTTTCTACAACAACTAGTACATTATCTCCAACTAATACTAATATAGGCTTAAATAGCGGGGAGACATTAACGTTAAGAATTTTTGGTAATAATTCCGATAATTCAGCTACTGAAACTTTTAGCGTTAAAAACCTAAACTTACAGGGAACAGTTACACCAGTTTCAGCAACCGTCCCCCCAGAAGTTGCCTCATGCACTGCTCTTACAAATCCCGGACAGCTAAACATCAAGGGAATAGACTTTTCAAACAATGGATTGCAGTACCTCACGTTCGGGGAAGACGATCAATGGTTCCCATTTGAAGAAATAGAAGCTGATCTTGAAGTTGAGAATGATGGAAATGACGATGTTGATGATATATCTGTTGAATGGGGTCTTTGGGACACAGACAAAAATCAATGGATAATTGACCTTGATGAGGAAGACGAGATAAACCTTAAAGACGGGGATGAACAAACACTCACAGTCGCATTTACAATAGACGACGATATGGATGTTGACCTGGATGAGATTACCGACGGGGATAATTATAGGCTTTATGTTGTTGCAACAGGAACAGTTGACAATTCAACTTCTCCTGAAACATGCGCTTCTGATTTTGAGCCAGTATCCATAGTAATAGAGAGCGACTTTGTTATTCTTAATAATTTTGAAGTCCCTGAATCTGCACAATGCAGCGAAACTGTTACTGTAACTGCTGATGCATGGAATATAGGCGATAACGACCAGGATGATATTTCTGTGCTTGTTTCTAATAGTGCGCTTGGAATCGACGAAGAAATCACTGTCGGAGATATAGATGCCTTTGACAATCAGAAGATTTCATTGTCATTCACTGTTCCTGGTGATGCAGACGAGAAAACCCATGCATTGAGCTTTGAAGTTCTTGATGATAATAGCGATGTATATGAAAATGACTTTGATGATGACAAGGCAGAATTCACAGTTCCTTTGACAGTTGAAAACTGCGGGGAAGTTTCAGAAGAAACAGGTAGCCTTTCTGTTGCGGCAAACATAGTTTCAGGAGGACAAGAAGGCAAGCAGATGGTTGTCAAAGTAACAGTAACTAACACTGGAACAACCCAGAAGGTTTATGCTCTTTCAGCAGCAGGATTTGAAGACTGGGCGTCTTCTTACTCTCTCGACAAAAGTTCATTGGTGCTTGCTCCAGGGCAATCCGGAGATGCATCTGTAACTCTTGATGTAAACGATGATGCAGCAGGAAGCAGGACATTTTTCCTTGAGTTTGTTTCAGAAGGGAAACTGGTAAGGCAGCCTGTCACTGTTTCAGTAGCTGAAGGCAGAACAGCCGGAATAACAGGACTTTTCACAGAAGGAAACTGGTACCTTTGGGGAATAGGGATATTGAACGTTCTTCTTGTGATAATCATAATAGTTGTCGCAGTGAGAATAGCAAGGAAATAGTTATCTCTTGCCACAACAATAAAATTCTGACTTTTTACTACCAATTAACTTAATAAACTTGTTTTGGTTTTTCTTAAATATTAAAAATGAAAAATCTTGGAAGAGAGGCATTGAATATGATATGGAGATACCTTATTCTGGTTATAGTTGCTGTTCCGAATCTCTGGCTATTCTATCTGTTATTTACGCCATTGACAGTTTATCCTGTTTACTGGCTTCTAGGGCTTTTTTATGATGCCTCTTTGCTGGGAAAAGGTATTGTTGTGATAAACCAATTTCTTTCTATAGAGCTTACAAAAGCCTGCATAGCTGGCTCAGCATACTATCTGCTTTTGATACTGAATCTTTCAACTCCTAAAATCAGTTTAAGCAAGAGAGCAAAGATGATTGTCTTTTCATTTGTCGCATTTTTAATTGTCAATATCCTGAGAATCTTTATTCTCAGTATTGTTGCTGTTTCTGGCTCCGGTTTTTTTGACATAACCCACAGAATTTTTTGGTATTCCCTGAGCACCATTTTTGTTGTTGCAATCTGGTTTGCAGAAATATGGATATTTAAAATAAAAGAGATACCTTTCTATTCAGACATAAATTTTTTGTATAAAAATATAAAAAAATAAATAAAATATCGTGCTAATAAGATAATAAAATGACTGGCCTGATTGATTCAATTCTTCTCCTGGTAAATAACCTTGGCTATATCGGGATTTTCATAGGCATGATGATAGAAAGCACAATCTTTCCCCTGCCAAGCGAGGTTATTCTTATTCCCGCAGGGGTCCTCATTTCGCAGGGAAAAATGTCTTTTTTCCAGGTATTTCTTGCCGGATTGCTGGGAAGCATTACCGGAGCCTTGATAAATTACTACCTTGCTTTCCATCTTGGAAGAAGAACAGTTGACCTTCTTGTAAAAAAATACGAAAAATTTCTCTTCCTGAACAAAAAAAATCTTGAAAGAACAGATGTTTATTTCAAAAAACACGGGGAGATAACAGTGTTCATGGGCAGGCTCATACCTATGGCAAGGCATCTGATATCCCTTCCTGCAGGATTTACAAAGATGAACATTGGAAAATTTATAATATTTACAGCAATCGGTGCTGGAATATGGACAGCTGTGCTCACATTTGTCGGTTATTTCTTTGGAAGCAGTGCCAATCTGGAATTGAAGCTCGTTACTGGAGGACTGCTCTTCTTTTCCATACTTCTTCTCCTCGCATATTTCTTAAGGCAGAAGAAGAAAAACAAGGGGAAAAAGAGTGTCAAATAAATATTAGTTATAAAAACATTCTATTGATGTCTTATTATAATAATTTGAAAGACACATATTGCTTTTTATTTTTAGAAGATTTTTTTCCAAATGGCTGTCTTTTCATTTCTTCGCCGCTGAATCAGACAAGATGCCATTGACATTGGCGAATGTTTCAATCATGAATTTTTCTGTTCCTTCAAGGATTTCGCAATCTTTTACATATATGTCATAACACCCCGGGCCAACCTGCTCCACGCTTGTCTTGTTTCCCGGCCTTATCTGGACAAAAAGATATCTTCCCAGAAGGTCGCAGCTTGCATTTTCGTCTTTTATTACCCTTGTTCCCAAAACATCGTACAGCTGAATCAGGTTTGCCACAGCGATAGTTCCCTTTCCATCGCAAATGAAAGGTTCTTGAATGATATTCAAAACCATATTTTTCCTCCAGACCAAATCTCCATTAAAATCCACATCTAATTTTCTTGGATCACTTCTCAGATAAAAATTGTAATCGTTGGTCTTGTTTTCCGGAAAGCTGAGGGTAATGTTCTTTCCGCTGACTTCTACAGGCAGGCTTGTTCTGTACATTACAAGGCAGGGAGGTCCTGCATCGCAGAACCTCGTGATTTCAAATTTAATATTCCCGTATTCAAATCTGCTCAGGGAATTTGACACAGCCACAAATATAACAACTCCCAGCACGACAATGCCAATTATTATGAACATGTTTCTAAGAATCTTGTTATACGTCTTTGTCTGTTCTTCTCTGCCGATTCTGCTGGGTGCTGGTTTTTCCCTGTCTTTCAGATCGTATTCTTTGATAATCTCTTTTTTTGTCTGTCCCTTTTCTTTTTTGATATTTTTTCTGTCTGCCATGATTATCTAATTTCCAATATCTTAAATAAGAACTGGTCAACAAGAGCGACCAATTGCTCTTTCTGGCCTTCTATGAAAATGCAGTTGTTTTCCTGTGTTATGCTGCCCATGCTGACATTATTCTCTTTTATTATTATAAAGTTATCGCTGCATGTTTTTACAGGCAGGTCTTTTTCAGTGCAGACAGTGTTTTCAGGGCATGCCTTCTGCACTCTTTGCGCCAGTTGCCCCATATTTATTTCTATCTCTATTTCTGCTTCAACATCTTCAGAATACACATAAGCAGGCTTTCCCTGATAGTTTGCAGAAAGCTTGATTTCAGATCCTGTTGCAGAGATGTCTGGAACTTCCTGCGGCGTGTATCTGAAAACAAAATTCCCCAAAACCCATAACCCCTTTTGATTAACAAACTTAAATCCATTATAATCTACTTCGCTGCCATCTCCAGAAGGCTGTCCTGAATTAGGATTATTGCCAAATGCACTCTCGAAGGCGAATCCTATGGTGCTTGCGACCATTATAAAACCAAGGAAAAAAACAAGGATAGTCTGGTTCCTCTTTCTCTTTTTTTCCTCCTCTTCCTTTGAAACAAGTTTTCTCATGCTTACTTATGCAAAAAGGCGTTTAAAAGTTTAATGAAAGTTTGTATTTTTAATATACTATGCTATATGAAAATTTAATTCAAATCACTTTAATAATCAAGAGTTAATCGCTGTTTTTATTATTAAAATTTTTCTATCCATAATTATCCTAAAATTGAATCTGGCTTCCGCCAGGAGTTAAAAAAAGAAAAAATAAAAAGAAAAAATTGTATTTCTGGCTTTAAGACACTATAAGGCTTGCCTGTGTTCCAGACGTTCCTTTGTAGGCCTTTCCTGTATCAACTGCCTGTGTTCTCAAGTATGTTGCAGCGTTTGTTGTATCTGCAGCTTCATAACCAGCGACAAGAAGTGCCAT
>JBBTAK010000027.1:0-15251 GCA_038044245.1 Nanobdellota archaeon | reverse complement strand
CATCCTGAACCGGTATACAAGAACATCCCTATAACAACTCTTGACAAAGGACAGGAGCTCCAGTTCACAGCCAGCGTAAGGCTTGGAAAAGGCGCAGAACATGCAAAGTTCTCCCCGGGAATAATCCTTTACAGAAAAGCCTCAGAAATAACAATGGATAAAGAATTCCTGGAAGAAGTGAGGAAGGCTCTTCCAGATTCCGAGATAAAGGAAAAGGGAAACAAAATAACAATTTCAGACAACAAGAAAAATGAAGTTGCAGATGTGTGCGAGGGAATAGCAAACAAAAAGAAGAAAAAGGCGGACGTTGTTTCCGGAAAAGAGCTGATAATAAACCTTGAATCTTTCGGGCAGATGGATGCAAGGGAAATATTCATCAAGTCCATAGATGTACTCAGGAAAGACTTGAGTTCTGCAGAAAAAGCCATAGAAAAGGCCTGATAATATTTCTGGGTTTCAAAGTGCGGGGAGATAAGAATAAACATCTGCCACACTTTTCATTTCATTCAAAATGCGGGAAGAAGGATTCGAACCTTCGCAGGCACTAAGCCAATGCGTTTCTCCCGAACGAATTCGTTATGGATGAGTTTTTTAGCCTCATTCCTTCGCTCGACCTTAGCGCATCCCGTTTGACCGCTCCGGCATTCCCGCATAAAAATAACAATTTCCAAGCGTATAAAAAACTTTATAAACGTCCTGAAACTTCAATTTTTACCTGCGAGTTTGAGCGTTTGCATGAGGCAATATTTTAGCAAGTAACGAATGCGGGCGCGAACTAGCGTTAGCAGGAAGATTAATTTCTTCTTGTTCATAAAATTCAGATGAAATCCAAGACAAAAATAGACAGGCAATCCCTGAAAAAAGGAAATCCCATCTTGGTGGAAACCATAAGGGCTGCCAAGAAAACAGGCTCTGATTTCTGGTTGCAGGTTGCAGGAATCCTTTCCGGCCCTAGAAGAGACCAAACAGTCATAAATCTCAATGATATTGAAAAATCAACAAAAGAAGGAGATTCCGTTGTTTTTCCAGGAAAGATTCTCTCACAGGGAGAGGTCAGCAAGAAATTAGCAATCATTGCTTTTGCGTTTTCCGAAAAAGCCATGGAAAAGCTGTTAAAGAATAAAGCCCATGTTTCAAGCATACTTGAGGAAATTAAAAAAAATCCTGAAGCAAAAGGGCTCAGGATTTTAGCAACATAAAATAAAAAATGAAAATAATTAACGGAGAGGGAGCTGTCATGGGAAGACTTGCAAGTTATTCTGCAAAAGAGGCTCTTAAAGGGGAAGAGATAGTTATCCTGAATTGTGAAAAAGTAATCATAACAGGAAACAGGAAGAATATAATCGAGGATTTTGAGGCCAGAAAAAGGCGCATTGGTTCAGGACAAAAAGGTCCTAAGCATTCCAGGCTTGCCCATCTCATAGTGAAAAGGGCCATAAGGGGCATGCTTTCCCACAGGTCTGGAAGGGGCAAGGAAGCATTCAGAAGGATAAGATGTTATGCCGGAATTCCTGAAGAGTTCAAAGACGCAAAGAAGATAGTGGGAAGCAAAGAAAAAAGATCAAAATTCATACATGTTGAAGAATTAGTAAAATAATAAAACAAGAAAATAAAAAGTAAAATGCTGAAAAAAATTATAACATCCGGAAAGAGAAAGACAGCTGTGGCAAGGGCAGTTACTACAGAAGGATATGGAGAGATAACCATAAACGGGAAACCTTATGAAACCCTCCAGATTTTTGAAAGGTTAAGAGTAGAAGAACCAGTAAGAATAGCAAAAAATATTCTCGGGAAGATAGGATTCAATATTTCAGTGAAAGTTCGGGGCGGCGGTGAGAAGGGCCAGATAGAAGCTGCCAGAATCTCAATCTCAAGGGCTCTTGTGGCTGCAACAGAAAACAAGGAACTAGAAAAAGCATTTATGGATTATGACAGAAATCTCCTTGTTGCAGATGTAAGAAGAAAAGAATCTTATAAGCCCGGAGACAGCAAAGCGAGAAGAAAGAGGCAGACATCATACAGGTAAATATCGTCCAGGCTTGGCCGATATAAGACAAGACGTAAAAGACAAACATCATACAGGTAAAAAATGAAAAAAGAAAGTAAATCAAAGATTTCCATTCATTCGCCTAAAAAGTCTAGCGAAAGAAAAGAAGCATGGATGAGAATCGTTGTCTTGATAGTATCTGGAATAGTCTTATGGGCATGGGCATATTTTATAATTGTCCTTGGAATTATAAATTTCTTTTATACTATTTTCATTGCAAAAAGGATGAAAAATCTGGCAGAAATGAGCGAGATATGGAACACTCAGAAATACATCTTCCAGAGATATATGATATTTGAAAGCAATTTCCGGCCATTTCCTTTCACAAAACTGCAAGAGAGTATGAGCAAGTTCCAGTAGTCATTTGACTTCGAGCCTCTCAAGCTTATTCTGAACATGATTAAATAATGTTGAAGAAATCAGAGGCTGATGCTTTCCCTCAAAAATCTGGTTGTTAAACTTGATCTTTCCTATATATGTGAAATTTTTCAGTATCTTTTTAAGCCCGTTCACAGAGAGCTTATGCTTTTCAGAAACCTTTCTCAGGCTGGTTTTTTCTGCCAGAAATTCCTCAAATATTTCCTCAACTTCCTTGAAATTTTCAGCAGGGAGAAGGTTTCCATCCTGTATATCATAACCGAAAGGTGCTCTTGACATAAGTCTCCCTTTTGTCGCCTTTTCAATCATTCCCTGCTTTTGATTTATTTTCGTAATTCTCAGCCTTTCAATTTCTTTCTTCAGGGCCTCATTTTCAATCCTTAGTTTTTCCAATTCTTCTTCATTCATCCGGAGATAAAGATAGTTAACTTTATAAAATTGTTAGTATTTGCAAGAGCAGAAAAGCTATATGTGCAAATGAGCAAGAGAATTTACGTTGGGAACCTTCCCTGGAGCGTTACCTTTGAAAAGCTTAAGGAACTTTTTTCTTCTTTTGGTGAGATTGAGGAAGCTTTAGTCATAGCGGATAAATATACCGGAAGATCCAGAGGTTTCGGGTTTGTTACTTTTAAAAAAAATAGTGACGCGGACAAGGCCATAGGGGAAATGAACGAAAAAGAAATTGAAGGACGAAACTTTGTAGTGAAAGAGGCTAGGCCCCTTGAAAAGAAAACTGGAGAGGGGGAAGAAAAAGCGGCCAGATTCGGCGAAGAGAATAATGAGGGAAAAATCCCCAAGGAAAAGCATTACAGAGGAAGAAAGAAACACGAAAAACACGAGGAATCTGGAGAAGAGTTTTAGAGAGATGTTAGCTTAACCGACAAAGGTTTTTATATCAAAATTTCTTTTAATAAGGAAATTGTAAAGAGGTAAAATAAATGAACGCTGCCTGGATACTTGTAATTGTTCTCGTATGGTTTATTGTAGGTTACAGGATTTACGGAAGATTCATAGAAAAAAATATCAGGATTTCTGACAAAAACAAGACTCCTGCTGTAACAAGAAAAGATGATGCAGATTTTTCTCCTGCCAAAAAACCCTTGCTGATAGGCCATCACTTTGAAGCAATTGCGGGAGCAGGCCCAATAATCGGACCAATACTTGCAGTCAGCTACTTTGGATGGCTTCCTGTTGTTTTATGGATTTCCTTAGGATCTGTCCTTATAGGTGCGATGCATGATTACACAAGCCTGATTGCTTCTGTGAGAAATAAAGCAGAGGGAGTTGCAAATATTGCAAAAAAGACCATTGGCTCAAAGGCAGGAGCAGTATTTGCGGTAATGATAATTATGACTCTTATTCTGATAATTACTGTTTTTAGTGTATCAACAGCAGAAAGCATTGCAAATAAATCAGAGCTGATAATCCCTTTAGTCACCATAAATGCGGTTGCCATATTCTTTGGGTATACTATTGAAAAACTGAAATGGGATTACAAAGTCTTAACAATTATTTCTTTAGTTGTCATTTCTTTTTCCATCTGGTTTGCTGTTCTTCATCCAATAAACTTTTCATTTTTGAGTCCTTTGGCATTGCGAAATATTCTGATTACTCTGATTATGATCTATGCAGGAATTGCTTCTGTTGTTCCTGTCTGGATCTTGTTAAGACCAAGGGATTTTATAAGCGCTGTTCATCTTTCCATTCTATTGCTTCTCGGGATTTTAAGCATCTTTCTCATCAGGCCTGAAATAAATGCTCCGGCTTATGTTTCAAATTCTTTCTTTCCGATATGGCCGATTTTATTCATAACAGTTGCATGCGGCGCTGTTTCGGGATTTCATGGTCTTGTTTCTTCAGGAACAACGAGCAAACAACTTGAAAAAGAATCTCATGGAAAGTCTGTCGGCTACGGAGGAATGCTGCTTGAATCAGTTCTTGCGCTTTTCGTGACTCTTGTTGTTATTGCTGGAGTCAAATGGGGAACAGGCATAGGAGAATTTCAGGCTGAATTGGGAAAGGGATGGATAGTTCTCTTCTCTTCAGGATACGGAAATATTGTTGGGAGTATTGGAATTCCTTTGATAACTGTGGCTGTTGCAGGGCTTCTTGGGGCGTCAATGGTCAACCAGTTCATACTCACAACAGTTGACTCTTCTGTGAGGCTCAGCAGATACATAATCTCAGAGAGCCTTATAACAAAATTAAGAAAAAGAAAAATCTTTGTAACACTTTTGGTTTTGATTCCGGCGTGGCTTCTTGCTGTCACAAATAGCTATGAAACAATCTGGCGCCTTTTCGGAAGTTCAAACCAGCTCATTGCTTCAATAACAATGATAGGACTCTCTGCATTTTTCATCTCGAAAAAAATAAATGTAAAATTCATAGTTATTCCTGCTGTCTTCGTTCTGGCAACAACGCTTTCTGCTCTTCTTTATCTGACATTCAGAACAGGCGGCTATATAAGCGAGGGCAATTTTATTCTTGCGGGAATTTCAATGCTGATGTTTGTTCTGGGAGTTTTTGTTGCAAAAGAGGGTTTTGATGTTTTGAGGAAGAGGAGATAAATTACCAAACAGAGAAATATTTTTAAACTCTCTCTCTGAATATGTAATGGGAAAGGGTTTAGGATTTAGCTTAATTATTTTAGGTGTTGCAATCATATTTTTCGGAAAGTCAATCTTTCCTTTTTTAGAATTGTCTGGCTGGCTTATTCCTGCAGGGCTAGGTATAATTGTAATTGGTGTATTTGTGGCATTTCCTTTAGGAACTAAACCACCATATCGTCCTCGTTATTAACTATCTTTATTTATTTAAAATCTGTGAAGATATTTCTCAAGGTCTATTTTTCCATTAACAATCTTTATTCCTTCTCTTCTTAACATAAAAATCTTCTTTCTTGTTCCTGATGCAAAACCTCCGACTTCCCCGTTGCTGCAAACAACTCTGTGACATGGAACTCTTGGGGAATAAGGATTTTTGTTCATTGCACTTCCAACAGCGCGATATGCCCTGCTTCTCAAGACACGGGCAATTTCCTTGTATGTTACGACTTTTCCTCTGGGAACTTTTTTAAGAACTTCGTAACATTTTTTATTAAAAGAAGACTTCATTTTTTATTTTTATAAGATACTGTATTGTGCTAAATATGGATTTTTGAGTAAGAATGCCTGCTGAAGAGATGCTGCTTCATCATGCAGATTATAGTAGTGATTATTCTTTTTCTGCACTAATTTTTGTTGAAAATTCAGCCCTCTTCTTAATTTTTTTCGTGCTTTGTGCAATTGGTTTCTCGTACTGCCTGTAGAACAGCCTAATGTTTGAGCTATTTCCCAATGCTTGCAACCTAGATAGTCATAAAGAATCCATACTCTTCTTTGGCCAGTAGGGAGACAACTTGCTGCTCTTTCAATATCAATTTTGCTTATATGCTTACTGCTACAATTAATATCATCTGGTATTTCTAATATTAAAATACTGCCATCTTCGCATTCTTGCTCAAGAGAAACCCCATGCATTCTTCGTTCCTTAAGTCTGAGAGGCATCAATGCCTCATTGATGACTATGCTACATAAATATGATGAAGTCTTAGCCTCTTTCCTGAATTGGTCATGATGTACGAAGAATTTCAAAAAAGCCTTTTGGACAGCATCATGAGTATCTTCTACATTTAACAAAATTTTTTTAGCTACAGAAAACATTATCCCATAGTTTTCTCTGTAAACTTTTTCAAAATAGGCTTGGTCTATAGGTTGGCTATTATCTTTACCATTTCCGCTGCTTCCGAGATTTCCTGCTTTAATTTCAGGCATTTTATTATACAACCTCTCTTAATTTAAAAGGCTAGCTTTAAAAAGTTTTATATGGTTTTTATGCGGTTTTTTAAAATATCTTAAAATTTAAATATAACGTGTTATTTTTCAGCTGATGAAAAAAGCAGAATCATACTGGAAGAAGAAACTTCCTTCAGAGATGTATCATGTTCTCAGAGAAAAGGGAACAGAGATGCCTGGAACAGGAAAGCTTCTCTACAATAAAAAAAGCGGGATGTATGTGTGCGGAGCTTGTGGAAATCTTTTGTTTTCCTCAAAAGAAAAATTTGATTCGGGAACAGGGTGGCCGAGCTTTTATGACGTGGCTGAAAAAGGAGAAAGAAAAGGAGGTGTAAAACTGGAAAAAGATTTCAGTCTTGGAATGTCTCGTACAGAGGTTGTTTGCGCAAAATGCGGAAGCCATCTGGGACATGTTTTTGAAGAAAAGGCTACAGAAAAATGCCCTACCGGAAAAAGATATTGTATAAATTCGCTGGCATTAAATTTTGAAGAGAAAGAAAAATGAAAATAATGAAAGATAAAAAAATAAAGTTAGAAACAGCAACATTTGCAACAGGATGCTTCTGGCATCCTGAAGAAACTTTTTCAAAAACTCCTGGAGTCATATATACGCGGGTTGGATATATTGGCGGAAAGTTAAAAAATCCAACTTACCATCAGGTTTGCTCTCTTGATACAGGGCATGTAGAAGCGACAGAAGTCATTTTCAATCCAGAAAAGATTTCATATGAAAAACTACTTGATGTCTTCTGGAACATCCACAATCCCACAACCAAAGACAAGCAAGGTTCTGATGTCGGAAGCCAGTATAACTCTGCAATCTTTTTTCACAACGACTCACAGAAGAAGATTGCTTTAAAATCGAGGGCAGAAAGGCAGAAAAAAATTGAAAGAAAAATTGTTACAATGATAAGGAAGGCCCCTAAATTCTGGCCCGCAGAGGAGTATCATCAGAAATATTACCAGAAGAACAGATTTTCTTAAAGTGTTTCCCCAAACCTCACAGAAACGCACCATTTCTCCTTGTAAATCTCCCTGAGCAATGGATTCAGGTCTTTCTTTGGGCCTTCTATCAGATAGTTCAGAACCATATGGCTGTCTTTCTTGTTAAGGGTTATGTTAATAAGGCTGAACGATGTGCTGTATTTAGCAAGAATATTTGAAATATCGTCTTTGTTTACGAAAAGGTCGCACTCTATGGTTACTCTTTTCCTGTAAGATCCTATTGCGTGTTTTTCCAGATATCCATCAAATAAGATCGTTATCCATATTACAGAGTAAATTATCATGCCTTCCCAATATTTTCCAAGGCCAATGATAAGGCCAAGAATTGCAAAAATCCATATGCTGGCAGCTGTAGTAAATCCAAAAATTTTGTCGCTGGTTTTTATCAAAGCTCCAGCACCAAGAAAGCCTATGCCCGTTACAATTGCTCCAAGAAGAGGGATTGATCTGCTGAGATCCATTTCAACAGCTGTTATTGTAAGGGCACATGCTCCCACTGAAACGAGAATAAATGTCCCGAATCCCACTGGTTTATGATTTTTCTGCCTTTGGTACCCATAAGCAAAGGCAAATGCAAAAACAACAAAGAATCTTAAAACAATCTCACTCATTTCCATGGGACTAAAAAAACAGATTTCCCGTTTTTAAGGATATGTGGGTATTGGGGAGTGATGAAAAGATAAAAATTTTGGATAAGAACAACAGAATCTTATTTAAGGGTTATTAGGAATGCTAAAATTTTCTTTTCCTTTCCTTACCAACTTCCAGATTACTATGGCTATTGCAATTGCAATGACAAAGATTAAAATCCAAAACCATGGCAGATTTATTATTTTTTCTCCTGCTCCTCCTGCCGGTACTTCACCGCTAACGACAGATTTTGCTGAAATTGCAAAATAACTGAAATCATCCATTTCTACATCATAATAATAGTATTGGCTGTCTTCTGACGAAAACATTGTCTGCAGCTCATTCCATCTTTCTGCATTTTTGTCAAATTTGTAAACAGAAATGTCATTTTTGTCTAAAGAATTATTAGATGTCCATAATTTTTCAACTCTGAACTGAACAGTTGCCTTATCCAAGTCAGTTGCAATATTCTGCGCATTAATCTGAAGATACTGATAGACTTTTCCGGATTTTTCCACAGACACTTCTGCAGGCGTTGCTTCGTACTTTGTAACTGTTATTTTAACATTCTGGACCTCATTATTTACTTCTATCCGAATCTGCTTCACACCGGTTTCGGTATCAAAATCTTTTATGATTGCAGCTTCTCCTGGTATTATTTTGTTATAGACTAAATTCTTGACACATGTGTCTGCATCCTGGTCGCAGCTGTAACCTAAAGTGCAACCACACATGCTGCATGAATTTTTTAATGTCGCAGATGATGTACAGAATTTAGGTTTTTTAGATGAGCATATGCCTATATCTGTCCCGTCGCTGCAATTTGTCGGTACTGCACTCGCTATGAAACTCTTTGTGCCTGTTGCAGGATTGCGAAGCGGTGTGCCTGAAGAATTAGCTAAAGCATAGTATGTATGATTTCCTACACTGAAATTGGATGCGTAAGTGCACAGTGCTGCTGAATAACATAGTGTTTTATTTGATCCATCAACTATGATTTGTATGTAGGATGAATTTATGTTAGTTGTTGCTGTGAATTTGACTGTATCTGCTGCCGTTGGCGATAATGGGCTGTGGCTTAGCGATAGAGAAGGGGTTGCATTCAGAGCTGATGAGCACATTACTGTCTTTGGAGAGTTTTCAATAATTTGGCTTGTTCCTATATTTGTGTCAACGGCATAAACATAAATATTTTTGTTTGTGTTTGTCCTCAAGCTCGCGGGCGTTGCAAAAGAAAATCCATGATTGGGATTGCTGCCGCATGAGCTTGCAATATCTGTTCTTGCCTGATTTGCAGTCACTGAACCTATGAGAATTCCTGACCCTACAGCCCCTTCATAGAATTTTACATTCAATGGCGTATTGTAATTGTCAGGATCGCATGCCCATCCAGTTATGTAATTGCAGTCAGCAGAATCATGCCTGCCGATTGGTAGAGAATTGACCGGAACTGGCTGTGACACTGTGAAAAGAAATGCTGCTTGTGCAGTATTTCCTGCATTATCAGTTGCATTCGCGTAATAAGTGTAATTGCCTGCTGAAAAGACAGATTGGTAACTGCATGTAGTTGAGAAGCACGTATTTTTCAGGCTGCTGCCGATGTAGATATTTATTTTGTTTATTCCTCCTGTATCAGAGGCAGTTGCAGATATAGTTACATTATTTGTTGTAAGGGGGGATAATGGATTGATATAAGATGTCACAGTCGGAGGGGTGGTATCTGAGAGTGAAGGGGTGACTGTAAATATGCTTTGCGAAGACGAGCCTATGTTTGAGTTTTGGTCTGTCGCAGAAGCGTAGTAATTGTAAGTGCCGGCAGAAAATTTAGATGAATAAGAGCAAGTATTGGACAAATAGCAAGTCTTGACCAATGTACTGTTAAAATATATGTCTATCCTGCTTATTCCACCGGAGTCAGAGGCACTGGCATTTATGATGACAAGGTCATTTGTTGTTGGAGATGCAGGAGAGCGCGAAGCTGTAACACCAGGTGGTGTCGTGTCGGCAACAGTGCTTGTGCATGCAGAAGTGTTAAATGTGCAGGAAGATAAACAGGATAATGCTCCTCCTGTAAATCCCTGAGTCATGCAGGTTTTGCTGTTGAGGTTTGTACCATCACACTGCTCACCATTCGCTGTCTGAACCAGATTATCGCCACATCTTGCTCCTTGCAATGTTGTCTGGGTGCATGAAGAAGTGCAGTAAGTGCAGGATGTGTTATAAGCAGCTGTGCATGCTACACCGTTGTTGGCTCCAGAGTCGCAGACTTCGCTTCCTTCCCTAATTCCATTTCCGCATGATTGAGATGTCTGGTTTATGCAGCTGGTTGTATTAAATGTGCATGACGATGAGCACAATAAAGTTCCAGAAGAAAATCCTTTTGATACGCATGTTTGTCCGGCAAGGTTTGTTCCGTCGCACTGTTCGCTTCCTTCCACAAGGCTATTGCCGCAGGCCTGCTGGGTAACGCAAATGCTATTCTGGCAGGTCTGGCCAGAATTACAGATATTTCCGCATGCTCCGCAATTGCTGCTATTTGTCTGTGTGTTGACACAAACTCCATTACAAGCTGTCTGTCCTGTTGAACATGTCGGCTCAAAATCAAAAGCGTAAGTTGGCGTGCTTATCTTATTTCCCGAGGCTCCGTAAACAGCAGCAGAATAAGTATGCACTCCTGGTGTACTAAAAGAATAAGCACTGCTTGCTGTATATCCTGGGGGACTGGCATCACCTGCAGATGGAACATATCCAATGAGAGATGATCCATCCCTGTAAAATTCATAGCCGCTGATACTTCCTGTTCCAGATGCGCTGATTTGCAGTATTCCACTGAGTGGGTATGTTTGTGTGTTAATTACAACAGGCGTGACAGATGGAACTTGAAATGCAAGCGGCCCAGAAAATGATATCCATGCGAGAGAAACATATATAGGAGTTGACGTACATCCTCCGTTCTGGCATGCCTGGGTCGAGGCGCACAAAATCCCGCACGCACCACAGTTATTCGGATCAGACTGCGTGTCTGTGCATGTTGCCCCGCAAAATGTCTGGCCTGATTGGCACGTTGTAATTATGTTTGCAGTTATAGCAGTATCTGCATGACTCGATTTTAATAAACCAAAAATATCAAAAAAATTGTTGCTCTTGTTTTTTAAATAATAATATGTATTCAATAATATCTTCTTAAGACCAGTTGTCTGTGTGCCGGCATCTGTTGCAATAGCAGAATCTGTATCTGGGATGTTTATGCTGGCAAGCGCTGTATTAAATAAAGTTGCTTGTGAATTTGATGCGGAGTTACCTGAAGGAGTTGCAATTACATGACCTGATATCAGCAAGATTCCAAAAACAAGCAGAAGTAAAGTAAAAACCCTGGTTTGCATCGGCGTCTCCTTTTTATATTAAAATTAATGTCTTGCATCTATATAAAGATTTATAGTCGTATTAAGCAAGATAAATTCAAATTTATTCAAACATCATTAAATTTAAATATTATAATTTCCTGAAACAAAGATGGTGCAAACTAAGATAATAGTGGGTGTTATTATTCTCATTGCAATAGTTGGGGGAATCTTTTTGTTTAGCGTGATTTCACAAAATCCGGTAAAAACTGCAGGGGTAATAAATAATCCTGATGAAAATTCGGAGGAAACACCGGAAATTTCCGCTAATGCCATTGAAATAACATCATCTGGATTTTCTCCAAAAACATTAACAATAGCAAAAGGAACAACTGTTACCTGGATTAATAAAGATGAAACGGGAGGAAAACACTGGCCTGCATCTGCTTCACATCCAACCCATACTGTTTATCCTGGTTCTGATATCGAGAAATGTTTTGATAGCACAACAGACAAGAGTACTTTGTTTGATTCCTGCAGGGGAATTGCACAAGGAGAAAGCTGGAGCTTCACTTTCAATGATGCTGGTTCATGGGGGTATCATGATCATCTGAATGCTGGTCTTTTTGGAAAGGTAATTGTTGAATGAATAATATGAGATTTGACGCTTCTTTTTTCCTAAGAGTGGGTTTGGCATTTGTATTTATTTATGCAGCTGTTTCCGGATTTCTCGATCCCCAGTCATGGATAGGATATGTCCCTCATTTCATAGGAAACGATGTGATGAGAGGATATTTTCTTTTTGCCAACGGAGTTGTTGAAATCTTTCTTGGATTGTGGCTGCTTTCTGGAAAAAAAACTTTTTATTCCGGGATTGTATCTGCCCTATTGCTCGCAGGGATAGCTATTGCCAATCTTGGTTCTTTTATCGTTGTTTTCAGGGACGTTGGATTATTCTTTGCCGCAGTTGCCCTTGCTGTTTTGAGCAAGAAAGAAGAATAAATTATATAAATGAATGGGTTATTTTGCAATATAAAAATGATTAAAAGTGCACGTTTCTGTAAAATTGGATGAAGAAAAAGACAGGGTATCTGATAATTACTCTTGCGGCAATACTTGTCATTGTTAATACACTATTTCTCTTTTATTTGGGGGATTTTGACTTCCCGGATTTTACCAAAAAAGAAAATGTTGATGACCAAAAGGTGAATGCTTCTGAATTTTCAGATGTTGTTGACAACAGGTATTTTACATTAACGCCGGGAACAAAATACGTCTATGAAGGAGATACAGAAGACGGGCTGGAAAGGACAGAAACTTATGTCACAGAAGAAAAAAGAACTGTCAATGGAATTGAAACAACAGTTGTCTGGGACAGGGTCTGGCTTGAAGATGAGCTTATTGAGGAAACTTATGACTGGTATGCCCAGGACAAAGAAGGAAATGTATGGTATTTTGGAGAAAATTCCACAGAGTATGAAAATGGGAAAGTTTCCAGCACAAAGGGCTCTTGGGAAGCTGGAGTTGATGGGGCTGAAGCAGGAATCATAATGAAGGCAAATCCTGTTGTTGGAGACAAGTACAAACAAGAGTATTACAAAGGAGTTGCAGAAGACATGGCTGAAATTGTTTCTCTTGGAGAAATTGTTGAAACAAAATATGAGACCTTTAGCGATTGCCTGAAAACAAAGGACTGGAATCCCCTGGAATCAGGAAGCGGGGAATACAAGTATTACTGTCCTGCAACAGGAAACGTTGTTCTTGAGATTGTGATTGAAACAGATGAACAGGTAGAACTCATCGATATAGTAACATATTAAAGAGTTTAATATTACTATGTATTACTTAGTATTACCAATCAGGAAGTGTTTTGTACATCAATAGTCAGGTTTAAATATTACATAGTATTACTTAGTATTACTTAAACGGCTTTAAAGAGGAAAAATGGAAAACATAAGCCTTAAACTGGAAAAGGAATTTCTGAAAGCAATCGAAGCTGTCATGAAAAAGCACAATTACATGACAAGGACAGAGTTTATCAGAGAGGCCATAAGGGAAAAGGTGAAAAAACTAGAGGAAAAAGAAAGCAGCGCTTTATCACACAGCCATTCTGCTGCAGCTGCAACTGAAAGAAAGGAATTTCCTTCCTATATCTGACTCCCACGCTTATTATTCCAGAAAAATCCGAGAAAGAAAAAATAACTTAAGAGTCTTTAGGCATAACAGCGATGACGTGTTCTTGTTTTCGGTCAGCCATTTATAGGGGAGACTGCTTCCCATCAAAAATCAAGGATAAAAAACTATAACTACTCTGCCCGGAACAAAAATGGAACGATTTCGGAACTTTTCATTACTAAGAGAATTCAAAAAGATTTATAAAATCGCAAATGATATATTTCAGATGAATAAATGGATATGGTTTGTAGTAGCAATCATTGCTATTTTTCTAATTGTTGCTGCAGGCAACACCAAGCAAACTCCTCCTTCAGATCAGACACAACAGCCCCAAGTGCCTGCAAACCAAACACAACAGCCCCAAGTGCCTGCAAACCAAACACAACCATCACAGGAACCAATTTCCCAGCCACCACAAACTCAACAATATCTTCTGGGAGTTGGCTACACGCAAGTAAACTCTATGTTTACCAGCGCGTCGGCATGGAGCAAGGCAAAGGATATTGCCAACGTAGCTTACATACAAAGGAACTGGAAAGAGAGCGGCAACACAGGAAATAAAAATTTCTACGATGCAATCAAGGACGACGTTAACGAGGCCCGCAAAAACGGCCTGAAAATATACCTAGCTCTTGAGGTTCTGAACTACGACAGGAGCGGCATGAGCCTGCCGTCAGACCTGAGCGGCGACTTCACGAGCGCCGACGTCAGAAATGCCTATATTGATACTGTTAAAAGTGTCGCTTCTGATTACAAACCCGATTATTTCATAATTAACGTCGAAGTAAACCGCTACAAGGACGACAATCTTGCGAGTTACAACGCCTACAAAGAGTTGTACAAGCAGGCGTACGACGAAGTCAAGGCCGCTAGCCCCCAGACAAAGATAGCCATAAGCATATCTCTGGAGGATTATAACAACAAGGACTGCATAGACCCTGAGGACTTGGCTGTCTTCAAGGATTTTGCCGCAGATTTTGAAAAGCAGGACGTGCTCGCGGTTTCTGTCTATCCAAACTGCTATTTTGACCCGAAAACAATGCCGGAGACATTCCTGAACGATATCGCAAAGCTCAGCCAAAAGCCAGTTTTCATTTCCGAGACAGGGCGCATGAGTGAGGGAGTTTCCATCCCTGGTTTCACTTATCCCAGCAGCCAGCAGGCACAGGCTGATTATATAGACCAGCTTTCAAAGGCTGCTGACTATGCGGTAAAAAAAGGGAAGAAGATAGATACCATAAATTACATTGCGCTGACTGACCCGGATAAAGCTGTCTGCGACTCAATAAAGTCTATAGACGCCAGCCTGGCATGGTACTGCACGCTGGCGCTGATACAGGACGACAGCACGGAAAAAATTGGTTACGGCACTTTTGGGCAGTGGAAGAACAGGCTTGCAGGCGCCCAATAATCGTCCGGATACATCATTATGTTATGTTTGTGCTTTTTATTTTAAAATAATTGTTGTGATAAAGACTACCAGATTAAAGATAAATAAAAAGTGTGCGTTTCGAAAATAATTAAGCAGAAAAATTAGGATTATCCAAAAACCCAATCCACATTTATTCATTTCATCAATTTTCAAAATCTCTGGCAGTTTCGAGAATTATTTTTTGTTGGAGAATTTGGCCATTAGAGAATCGTATCTTTCATTTAAACTGACAATCTTAAATCCCTTTTCTACGAGACACATGAGCCCTTCTTCTGTCAATTCTGTTCTTTCTTGGCGCAAACTATAATGCCAGTTTGAATGCGGTCCCATTCTTCCATCGGAACTAACATCGTGTCCTGTTTTTTTACTTATATCTACTATCTCTGAAAAAGACAGGGACCTTGAGCTGT
>JBBTAK010000026.1:0-12470 GCA_038044245.1 Nanobdellota archaeon | reverse complement strand
AAAGAACCTTCCGGAAACTTCTTCCACTTCAATCGGGAAGGTTTTATTGAAAGCAAAAAGTTTCAGCAGTTCTCCCATCAGAAACCGTGTTCCTCTTGGCCCATAAATGTGAAGAGTTTTGTTATGACCGCCAAGGGCAAGGGTTTTCAGCAATCCGGGAATTCCAAGAATATGGTCTGCATGCCAGTGGGTTATCAAGATTTTCGTAAGCTTTCCTGGATTTAATCCGGCTTTTCTGAACTGCCTTTGCGTTCCCTCGCCGCAATCAACTAGAATATTTTCCCCATTGCAGATAATCAGAAATGCAGGATGGTTCCTTTTAGCGCTTGGGATGGAATCGCTCGTTCCAAGGAAAACCATCTTTATTTTTTCAGTCATTTCCAGTCACGATTTAGTAAGGTGGAAGTTATTTAAAAAGTTATCAAGATAACAACCGGCAGAATAGAGTTAAAAGTCGTTGCAGAGATTATTTTAATCTGGAATTTTTGAGACTATTCACTCGCTTTTCCTCATAGCTGTGGAAGCCGGCGATATGAAGATTATCGTGTCTCCGCGCAAAAATGTAAGGCCAAGATTCTTCTTTATCTGGCCACCCTCCATCTCTTTTATGTTGTCAAGAACAAGATTGATATGTATGTCAAAAGCTAGTAAAGTTCCGACAAATTGTTTGTCTCCCTTCAAGTGAACCAGCACTTCTTTTCCCTTAGAATTGTTAAGAAGATCCAGAGGCCTTTCAATTCCGTTAACCATTGTTTTTATTTTAATAAGCAATATCATGGACTTGCCATGACAGCTTAAGCATAGTTATTTTCTGTGAAGTTTGTTTATAAATATTTCCATGTTCATGTAAGAAATATTTAATGTACTATTTTAGGCAATCTTTTAGCATATTTAATTATTAACTAACCACAAAAATATTTTTGATTATTAATCCTGTAATTGATAAATTTTAACGTTAGAAATAGAAACCTATTTAAATTATCTTTCTCCCCCTTTCCTATGAAAACAGGAAGGAAAATCTCCGGGGGGAAATACAGAAAAAGCAGGAAGAAGAAGATGTACGAACTTCCGGGGCAGAGGGGAGAGGTAAAACTCGGTGAAACAAAGAGAAAAGAAAAGAGGATTCTGGGTGGCGGCAAGAAAACCCTGCTGCTAAGGGCAAACACAGTCAATATTAAAGTTGGGAACAAAACACAGAAACTTGATATAAGGAATGTGATTGAAACCCCTTCAAACAGGTTCCTTGCAAGGCAGAACGTCCTGGGAAAAGGAACAATAATCCAAACAGAAAAAGGCAAAGTCAAAATCACCAACAGGCCTTCCCAAGAGGGCATGGTGAACGGTGTTCTGATAGAATAATCATAAGTGAAGAGGCCTTTCCAAAAACTTTCCGTCGGAAAGAGCCGAAAGATTTATAAAACCAAAAACTTTATAAATTCTGCGCAAGTGACTCACAAGTTCTAAAATGGCCTTCATAAAAAAATGCCCGGAATGCGGAAGTATTCATCTCACGTATGATCCTCATCTCGGAGAGATAATCTGCAACGATTGCGGTCTTGTTATCGAGGAGAAAATGGTCGATACAGGCATTGATATGCAGGGAAAATTCGACAAGAGCGAAAAAAAAGGCCGTGGCGGTGCACCAACAAGCATCCAGAAGTTTGACAAAGGCCTGACAACAAACGTTGGTGAAATCTCTGATATCTACAGGCTAGAGCCAAAGCAAACGAGGAAATTTCTAAGGCTGAAGAAATGGCAGGAGCGTGTTTCCACCAGCATAGAAAGAAATCTCAGGCTCGCAATGGCAGAGCTCAGGGTCATAGCCTCTTACCTGAATCTTCCAAATGTGATAAGGGACGACGCCGCAAGAATATATAATTATGTATTGCAACGTGGCTTGGTTCGTGGCAGGTCTATGGAGTCGGTAATAGCAGCATGCCTTTATTCTGCCTGCAGGAGCTACAACATACCGAGAACTCTGGATGAAATGGCCACTGCTTCAGACGTTGAAAGAAAAGAAATTGGACGAACGTACAGGTTCATAATAAGAAAGCTGGGAATTAAGGTAAATCAGAGTTCTCCTAAAGATTACATTTCTCGTTTTTCCTCTGTGCTGAAGCTCTCGCCAAAAACACAGAACGATGCCCTTAAAGTCCTGAAGAAGGCAGAGGAAGTTGAACTTACTTCTGGAAGAGGTCCTGCGGGAATAGCTGCAGCTGCACTTTACGTCGCTGCACTTATGAATGATGAGAAAAAGACCCAGAGAGAGGTTGCAGACATTGCTGGAATAACAGAAGTGACGATTCGTAACAGGTACAAAGAGTTGATAGAAAAACTTGACCTCGAGGACAAGATAAAGGCAAAGGAAAATGAGGCTAGGGTAAAGGAAAAATAAATAATATTTGTTAAATAAATTAATGTCTTCTTCTTTTCTTTTTCCTATTTCTCTTATTGTGCCCTGTTTTTCTATAAATAACATATGAAAGAATCAATAATACCAAAAGTATTATCAGAGAATAAAGAATAGTTTTTAGGTCGTATTTGCTTCCAATAACTTCAAAGGTTTTAATAATATTTCTTATGTCAATTTTGCTTCCAATAACTTCAAAAGTCTTGCTTGCGACGTAAGTATTTCCTCCGTATCCTACTGTTACAGAGGCAACATAAACACCTGGTTTTGTGCCTGTAGGAACTAATAAGCTGGTGACCTCTGACTCTTTAATCGCAATTGCGCCAATTTCTTTTTTTGAGCTTATCATGTTTCCTTCTAAATCTTTTATGGAATATTCAAGATTGATTATGGATAATGAATCTCCATCAATTGGTTTTCTGATATTAACCTCGAGAAGCAGGTTTTCTCCGGGATCTACCTTCTCTTGATCCGGTGGTATGTCCAGACTTACAATCAGGTCATTTTCATTTACTGCGAGGCCGGTCATTTTAGAAAAATAATAAAAGGATAAAGCTACCAATAATAATATCAGTATACAAGCAATAACAACATCTCTCTTCTTCATTATGTTTAAAATACGAGAATAGTATATAAAATTATTTATGAATGTGAAAAGTCGTAGCCTTTAGAATAACTTTTAAACCATAGTATATAGAATTATTTAACGCGGAGATGCCGGAGCGGTCAAACGGGCTGCGCTTAGGTCGAGCGAAGGAATGAGCTAAACATCATTCAAAAATGAATTCGTTCGGGAGAAACGCAGTAGCTTAGTGCTTACCTAGGTTCGAATCCTAGTCTCCGCATTTTTAGAATTAAGACAAGCAATATGGGTTTATATTACTAATAAAACCATTTCTATAAAATTCAAAATTAGAGGAGATTATATTTTCTCCCTTGATATCTAAACCAGTTATGTCTTGTGAATTTATTGTATCTATATATTGCTGTGTTAGCTGTTTTGATACAGGTTTGTAACTCCAGTGCCACTGTTCTGTTTTGACTACCCCTCTATCTTTATTATAAGGTTGGCAAAATCCATAAGTTGGAGCATTTTTTGCAAGCCATTCATTCAATACTTCATTATTTTCCCAGTAAGAAGAATCAACTGAATTTATGTCTATTTCTGTTCCCCAATGATGGCGAGACATTCCAGGAACAGCAGAAAATTCTGCTGTCTTTGTTACTCTTTCTTCGTCTGTGCCACTAGATGACTCAAATTTACCATTCCATATTTCTAATTGTCTGTTGAAAGTTCTGTATCCAGATACCACAGTTATGGTAAATCCATCTGTTTTAGCTGCTGCTTTCATAGAATCAAAAGCTTTCTGAACATCTGATCGCAGTCCTTTTATAGAAGAACTTTTTCCCATAAGTTCTGTTTTAGAATAACTAACACCAACGCTTTCTGTTGTTTCTCCGCACTCTGGGAAAAGATTTGCAACATCGTCTCTTGCAGCTATGACATCATCAACATAATTCGGATTACCTGATACTTTTGCTTTGCTGGTCTTTGTATTTGTGCATTTGTTATATTCATCATTCGGATCAACATAGCACCAGCATTTGGAATTCCACCCATTATAATTTCTTATTGCTCTTTTCCATTCAGAATAAGTGGTTTTCTCGAAAGTTCCGCTTGGGGGGAGCCCGTTGGAAGCCAGAGAAATAATTCCAAACAGAGGGTAGCCTTCTGGCATATAACACCCATAAATTAAAGGCAATGAGTTATAGCCGTCAATTAAATGGTCAAGTCCATAATTCACATTTTCTTCAAAGCTATAAACATTTGGTGAACTTGAAAAAGCATCTGGATGTGCCGCACTATTTATCTGCATTACTCCGAAGCTGCCACCGCTTTCAGCATCACCACCAAGGACAGAACTTTTAATTCCATCACAGTATAGAGGATTTCCATTTTCTTGTGTCTTTATGCAATGTCTAATGTCGCTTTCCACCATCGCAACCTGCAAAGCAAGGCATTCAAAGGATTTTGCTCCTGTGTTTGCTTTTACTGCATCATCATCAATTATTCCGTTTTCTTGTTTCTTCTGTTTTGCAAGTTTGATTATTTCCTCTCCTAAAACTTTCCTACAGCTTTGTATGTCTGTGCATGTTTTTTCTGTTATGGTTGGCTGTTCAACAATTTCTGTTATTTTTTGTCCAAGGCAGTTAGGACATTCATCAGCCGATGTGCCTTCCAGAGAGCCGCAATCTATCTCTGTTATTTCCTTGTCTCCATCAGTGTCGAATTTATCTATGCACTGCTGGGCTGTTAATGGCTGTTCTCCTGTTCCCGCAGTAGCCGTAGGTTGTTCTCCTGCAGTGGGTTTTTTTTCTGCCTCTTTCTCCCGCTTCGCTTTTTCTTCAGAATAAGACCTTGTTGCTAAATTCTTGTAAATATTTCCCCTCTTCAAGTACAGGTAAGCCTTCTGATCATTTTGATACACTTTTCCTATGTTTTCATTTATCTTAGAAACTGTTTCTGGGTCTGAAAGACCTTCCAGCTCTTTTTTGAAAGAGTCAAAGGCATCGTTATCCATGTAATTTCCTTCTGCTTTCAGTGCAGCAAGGATTGGATTCTCAATCTCGCCTAGGATCTGATTTTCTATGTTTGCATTTTTTATTACATCCTTTACGCTGTCTGTGTCAAGCCAGCATTTTAAGTTCTGGCTTCCGCAATTTCCAACTTGTTTCCATCTTACACTTTGCGTTCCTATGGCAGAATCGCTGGTTTTTCCGGGATTTTCAGTAGAACAAACCCTTGTTATTCCCCGGTTGTATATTGCTGGATTCAGGGCCTCTTCTGCACCTGCTTGCAAGTTTGGATTTAAGAAACTGAAAGCGCTTGGATTTCCAGAAACACATTCTGCCTCTGTTTTTATGTCTGTCTGGCTTGCCTGTTCCTGGACATACTTTTCTGAAAGGTAATCTACTCCGAAATCTGTCGTGACCTGCTTAAATCCGCATTCTTCCTGACCATTTACAACAATGCACAATTCCTTGTAGCCTGAAGGGGCTGTGAAATCTATTGTTTCTGACTTGAAATCCCCTGCCTTTATGAATCCAGTTGCAACAGGCCTTCTGAAATCTGTGTCTTGATAGAAGGAACTGCTTGTTCCTCGTAAATAAACTTGATAATAAGCAGGAAGGTCTTTTCCAGAGTATATGTGATAAAATACCTTGTACTGTGATACAGGAGGGTTTGTTGCTGTTGTATAAAGAATTTCCTCAAATCTTCCATAAAATTGCGGCGGCGAATCAGGAGCTATAAGTGAATCGAACAGATTTCCTTTTGGTCCTGTGAGAGAAACCCAGTTCTGGCAAACCTCTGTTCCGACGCTTTCAAGTGACCTTGCCTTGAAGGCTGCAAAAGAATTTGCTGCATAATACTGGCTGAAGTAAGTTACTGAATTTTCCGCATTTGACATGGCATTTGCAACTCCTAAATATTCTCCTCCTCCGCGGACATTTTGTCCTAGAACGCTTCCTATGACTTTAGGTATTGCGTATTTTATCAAAGGAAGCCCTTGCCTCCAGAAAAAGTCGCACATGTAAATACTATTCAGTTCATCGCAGATTCCGACAGTCTGTCCTGTATCTAAACTTGTCTGCAAGCATTGCTGATAAGAACTTAAAACACTTCTGTATCCTTCAAGCCCTGCATGAACTCCTGAGATGCAGATAGGAACTTTTATCTCAGGCCAGTTTGGGAGACACAGGGCAATGCTTCCGCCTATTCCGGATTGTATTACATCTTTCACAGGATAAGCTCCTCCTAAATCGCACCTGCTCGACGGACATATGAAAGGATCGCAAACATTGAACATGATGTTGCAGTCAGTTGGCGACATGAAGTCCTGGCAATTTATCGCTGGAATATTTGCTGCAGGTGCTCCAACGTCGATTCTCTGTCCATTAACTGTTACTTGTGAAACTCCTGATTTATACTGATCTGTGGCCTGTTTTATTGCCTGAACAGCCTGATTCATTTTGCTTCCAGACTCTGCAGAAGTCAATCCTGGAAAGTCAGGAGGCTGATTTGCTCCGGGGACAAATCCTCTGCAGATATCATCTCCGCCGATGTTCTCTTCTCTGCCATTTGGTCCCACGTTACAGACATAGAAACTGGAAACTCTTCCTGAATCACCATATGCCTTCAATCCTCCAAGAACAGGCAGATTAGATTTCACTGCAGCATACCATCCATTTTTCTTGTCAAAAGGAACAATTGCAGGCAATCCTCTGTAGGGGTCTGTTTCATAATACTTGACTTGTGGGTTTGAGTAGGAATTGATGTAGGTTTTTCCGTCAACAGTTTCAAATACAAATCTGCTGTTTATTTTATCAACTATATCTCCGCTTTGTATTTTCCCAGATGCATCAAAAACATTAACTATCTTGTAAGAGCTTGTGCCGGCTTTTTCCAATTGAACTATGTAATTTGTGTTATCAAAGACAATAATTTTTGCAGGGACTCCTGATTTAAGGTCTCCCAAAGAATTGCTTGTAATATCACCGTGATAATATGATGTTATCCTATTTCCAGAAACATAGACATCTGCATCTTTAAGCCCTATGCTGCTAAATTGGCTTATCGCGGAATCTCTCGCAACCAATGCTTTCGAGTTGGAATAAATCTCTCCTAAGATTTTTTCAACATTGCTTTTTGCTATTTCCTGAACATTGGGATCACTGGAAGAAAGAAGCCTGGAATTCAGCTGCAGGTCTCTTGCCTGGGAAATTGTCGCTGTGTTTGTGTTTATGTAGGGAATTACCTTTTCATTGATATCTATCTTCTCATTTCCAATAGTTATTTTGTTTTCCGCAAATACTCCCTGCAGATTGCCAGAAATATCTGTCCTGTAATTATCATTCACCAGTCTCTTTGCAAGCTCATCTGTAATCACAACTTTCTCTCCAAGGAAAGTCGTCTTGGAAATTCCTTCTTCAAGCCTCTTCATTTCCTGATTTTGCCTGTCCATAGCAGCCTGATATGCATTCACCGAAGCGTCTATTGCATTGGAATTATTCAGAAGACAGGCATCGAGATTTTCATATTGGCCTTTAGGCTTGATCATTCCCTGGCATTTGTCATACCATCCAGTGCCGCTTGCTTTCATTACAGTCTGCCTTGCAATTCCCTTTCCGCCAAGATTTGAGAAGAAGTTTTTTATTGTCAATGCACCTGCTGTAACAAGGCAGGCTGTCTTTCCTGCTGAAACGACTTTTCCAACCCCATTTGTGATTTTTGTCCAGGTTTCAATGGTCTTGTTCAGGGTTTCTATCCTTTCCTTTGTTTTTTCAGGACTTAGTTGGATAGCACGCTTTTCTATTCCAATCTTAAAGTTGATTGTAGCGTTTGTCCTTGCATAATTGACTTTTGGATTTATGGAAACCTTTGCAACTTTCTGCAGATAAATCTTGTTTATGGTAAAACCATAGTTGCTGTCAAAAGATTCTACAGCTCCTATCTTTATCTTTTTAGTTGAACTAGGCAGTTGGGCAGAAGTTGTTATTCTTCTATTTACGCTGACCAAGCTTGTCTTAAGGGTCGCTGTATCTTCTTGAAGGTCTGTCAATTGGATATATTCATTATTTTTAGAATCTGGGAGATACAGGATTTCATTTTTAGACAGACTGTAAATTTCTTCTCCGCTGTTAGATCTCACACTAATCTCCAATCCATATTCTTCAAAACTTGGCTCTCTCACTCCTTCAAAAGAAACAAGATGCGTCTTTCCGTTGATGACGACGCTTTGCTCAGAAGTCTGCGTGTTTGACAAAAGGTGCTCATCTTCGCATATTTTTGATATATCTGGTGAAACAGCATCGTAAGTTTCTGAAAATTCCTTGCATAACTGCAGCACAGTGCTTTTCTGATCCAGGCTGTTTGCAAGAATTATTGTATTCTCAAGTGCCTGCTGACCCAAAGTTATCGGGTCATTTGGGGGATATCTGTCTTCTGAGAAGCTCGCTTTTATCGTTTCATAATCTTTTTTTGCCTTTTCATAATTGTCCATAATCTCTTTATCTTTAGGCATTAAAGATAAGTCAGCGTCATAAACTCCGGAGTATCCTATGATATCCAAATTTTTTCCAGCCAGTTTAGTGTCTTCAGGAGCATCATAATGGAGATAACCTATTTTGCTTCCCTTTAAGAGATTTTTAAATAGTTGGGAAAGTTTTGCAAATACCTTAGAATTTTCAGGTATAACAGAAATTTCTCCGAAAGCCTTCTCTCTCAAATCAGATCCAGCGGCATTTTTATCATAATCAGCAATAGAAGAAATCTCTGATGCAGTCAGTTTATCTTTATTCGTTGGTGTCCTGGTTTTTGTGGGAATTGATATCAGCCTTATGTAAAGGCCAGAGGCAGAGTTATCTGTCTTGTTGTTTCCTATGAATCCAAGGTAAATGGAATTGTCTCCATCAGAATAAAGGAAATCGCCAACCTCATATGCCTTGGTTTTATCAATTGAAAGAATTATTTTTGGGTTTATTGTAAGTGAGAATTTCTTTGCTCTTTCATCTTCCTTGCAGGAGATTTCAACTTTTTGATTTACTCCTTGCTTTGTTATGCTTGTTAAGGTGCACTTGTTTTCCAGAAAGTTTTCCTTTGCCTTTGTTTCAATGACTTCTGAATCAATTCTTAATCTTGCCCTTGTGTCTGGGTTTTCAAGATCATTCAATTGTAACTCAATTCCCCCCATGCAGTAATTGAAGCCGGGAAGATAAACTTCCTTGGATTTTTCTCCTTCCTTTAAATTTAAGGTTGTTAATCTTGTTTTTTCTCCCAGTCTTCCTGTTCCTGTCTGATCTCTGTCAGAATACACCCCTATTGTTGCGCCATTATTGTTTGCGTCTTCAAGCCTGAGATATCCTCTTCCATCCCAGAATCCATATGCTTTGTAATTCCTGTTCCATTCATCATCAGAAAGCTGTTGAAGATAATAAACAGCTCTGCCTGTTCCGAATGCATTATCCACATCATAGACTAATTGCGCAGTCAAATTTCCCTGAACAAAACCAGGCATGGCGGATTCGTTAGGCTGTCTCCTAAGAACAACTGCTGCATAACCAACGTTGTTGAAATAAGGTGTGTTTATGTCAGGATCCCATTTTCCAAGAGCAGCTCTTGCAGGATAATAACCTACTGTCAAGACCTCACGCGGAAGGTCTTTCGAACTTATCACCATGTAGTTTATGTCTTTTATTTTTATAAGAGGATTAAGCTGTGTTGCAGATATGGGACAGAAAACCGTGACTTCCTGCTCTTCCAATAAATCGCTCCTGACGACAGAAGGAGTGCATCCCAAAGGACTTACTTGCAGAATAAAGTCCTGGCCTGCCTGGCATTGACTTCTGTCAAAAACAGGAAACAATTGGCCGCCAGTATAAGGAGCTGTCTGATGCCCGAAAGTATATGCAGGAGCACTCCTCACATAAGAAGATGCCGCGGTGATTAGCGATATAGAGGATAATGTTAAAACTAGGAATACAAATGCTAGTAATATAATTCTGATACCAATTAAGCTTTTAAGTAAATTTTTCTTCTCCATTAAAATACTTTTTTTCTGTGCTAAAATATTTTTTTCTTCTCGCATTTTGTTTTAATTTTTATTTAAACTCAACCTCCATCTCATTTTGCTCAAACAACTGATAGTTGTCCTGGACCTGTTCTATTGTCTTTGGAGCAGGAAGGCTTTTGGAATTTATTTCTAAAGATTTACCATTTGCAAGCTCTGTTTCTAGGACATAGAAGGATTGCTTTCCTCCTCCGGAAAGTGCATTGGAAATCACCTGTTCTGGAACCTGGATCTCAAAACATTTTTCTTTTGTCAGTCCGAAAATCCCCAAAATCTCCCTTGGAACTTCAACGCACTGCTCTTTAGTTGTTGCTCCTATTGTTATTGAACTGTTTTTAAAAATCTGAACCTGGATTTCATGCTGCCCTTCTCCAAGCTCAACAGTTTTCTGGTCAGGGTAAACGATAGTCTTTGTTGCATAATCTGATGTAAAAGTAATGACTGCATTTCCGTTGTAAGGTTTTGAGTCCAGCAGTAATTCTATATCTGTCTGATAGAGCTTATCGAGAATGATGTCTAGAGAGCCCGACTGCACTGTTGAAAATAAATATCGCGTGTTCTTGAATCCAGGGGCTTTTGCAGAAACAAATCCATTGACACATTGTGGGAAGTTTTCTGTCAATGTTCCTGATTTTGTTGATCCTATATTGCAATTGTCTCCGAAACATTCATAGGAGATTTCTGTATCAACCTTATTGAGGGAAGTGTCATAAGTGTTGATCTGCACCTGCGTATTTTTGTATTTGCATAGCTCTGGAGTAATATCTTCAGAGGCAGTTGCATTTAATGGAGTTCTAGGACTATTTCCCTGTATTACGATAGCAACAGGAAACTGGAAAATCTCTTCGCTATTATCTTTGCCATAAACCTGCACTAAAACAGGATATCTTATGTTGTAGACAAAATGGTAAGGCACATAACAAAATCCAAGGGCTCCGAGCCCTTGCTGGTTTCCCACAGGGCTTGAAATCAGGATTCTTCCGTCTGCTGGCGAAACCTCAAAGCCATTTGGCCAGTCTTTGGAATTAAGGAATCGCACCTCTTCGTCTACCGGAAGATTCAGGGCAAAATAATCTTCCTGGCTTCCCTTGTTTTTCAGTGCTGCTGTATTCACTTCTATTGCTTCCTGTAATGAGTCAAAGATTTTTTCAGCATCCCATGTTAAGGGAGCGCACGTAATTTCTACACCATCAACAGGAGCATACAACCTTAAATTATCAACTGCATAATTTTCTAAAAACAAGTTTTTCTGTTCCTCGTCGTAGACTTTTTTTGCAGAATTGTAGAGCTTTCCCAAGTCCGAGGGCTGGGAAATCTTGTGGCTCTTTATCAAAGCAGTGTCATTTTCTTTTTCTATGGTAAGATCCATGCTTAAGGCAACATCAACGCTGTCATCTTTTATGCTGACATCTGCCTTTGGTTGATCAGGCATGCTGATGACGAATCCTTCATCATGATAATTTCTTAGATTGCAGTCTTTGATTCTTCCTTCTATAAACGTTGCCAACTGATCTTCCATTTCATTTTTCGTCGGAACCTGGGATTTCTGGATATTATTCCCAGAGACATAATACCAGTAAGGAATCGGGTTTCCTGCAAAATTCAGCTGGGAAGAGAAGGGCATGTATGCAGAGCCCGGCTCAAATTCCGGAAGATCTATGTATCCTCCCTGGCTTTCCAGGACAGAGATTCCCGTATTTGCATCATCCTGCAGGCACGATAAAAAAGCAGTATATGCCGGTTGTATGTTTGTCGGAATCCCACTTATAGAAATAGTGCCTTTCAGAATAAGATATCCAAAAACAACGGCAATGACAACAATTGCAATTATTATGAAGATAGTAACCTGACCCCTTTTTTGTCCGGGAACACACCTATCACCTCTCTTAAACTTCATAAAGGAAAGATGAGAATTACGTATATAAATTTTATTAAGATGTTTGGGTCAAATAACCAGAGAACGCATAAACTTCAAATCATTAATATCAGTATCCCGTGTATCTGGTGTATCTGTTTAGCCTGAGCTGGTTGATTGCCCCTATTATTATGAGAATTCCCCCTACAAGAATTATCCATTTGTTAAAAGGGTCTATGGCAGAGGGAAGCTTCAGAAAGTTAAAGGGATAATTGATAAAATAAGCTCCAAAAATCAGGTACAGGATGATGAATAAAAAGCCGCCTCCGCCTCTTCTATAACCGTTCATATCTCACCCAAAGGAACATTATATTTAAATCTTATCAAAATCGCAAATATTATAGTGGGTTTTAGATAAAAGTCTTTATAAATAATTCATTGAAAAAGACATATTATAAAATGATGACAGATAAGTATGAAAACCTATACCTTAAAATTTGCAATTTAAATAACTTATTTGTAGCTTGGATAAATGCTAAAAAAGGAAAAACCAAAAGGAGATATGTAAAGCGTTTTC
>JBBTAK010000025.1:27539-28521 GCA_038044245.1 Nanobdellota archaeon | reverse complement strand
GGCTTGGTGGGCTATTACCCCGCCAACTACCTAATCCGCCGCAGCCCCATCCTTAAGCGCGAGTTTGAGAGACAAATCTTTCCAGGGTATGTCTCCTATCGGGGTTTAGCCTCAGTTTCCCGAGGTTATCCCTGACTTAAGGGTAGGTTAGCTACGTGTTACTGAGCAGTTCGCTTTCCCCATTGAAGGGAAATAACTTGCATGTCTAAGTGCAAACCAGAGAGCCGCAGCCGCCAGCAGGATCAACTGGATTTAACTTCATAGATTTTTATTATAATTTATTTGTATAATATTAGCTCGCTGATTTGACGCCGTTTCCGACGATAAAACAGACAAGAAAATCTCCGCGCATTCGTTATATTTTTGGTAAGAAACGAACACTTCACTCATTCTATCTCCTAACTGTTGGCTTTAGCCTAAATTTATGTCATTTATTGAGATGTATAAGAAAAACAACTAAGTGACTGCTTCTACATACTTCATACCTTAATGCAATCTACGTCAATTTGATTAACGTTTAGTATGCACATTTGTAAGGCACTCATCTTAGTTAACAAGAAAATAGGAACCTTTTTGTTTATAAACCTTTCGTCGAAAAAATATATCTTATTGAGCCAAATATTCTCTATTTGCTCGCAATGCTCCCCAAATAATTTTATTTATTAAAAAAGGTCTGGTTAAATCCTGGAGTTTTAGTGCATATTCTCTAGTTTTTTCTTTACCTACTTCAGATTCCATATCTTGAAGATGGATTCTATGCACAGCGTAAATTCCCAATTGACTCAATCCCAATGCACCACCTAAAACAAGTGCATTTGTTATAATTACTAAATTCTCTAAAGTTGCTGATTCAAGTAACATCCTCTTTTCTATAGCAATCGATTTATAAACCTTTCGTGATTTTGCAGAATAGTGAGCAAGTTTTTTAAATCCCCTATTCATCTGGAACCGATGGAATCCGAACAAGAAATGGATGACATGG
>JBBTAK010000025.1:0-27529 GCA_038044245.1 Nanobdellota archaeon | reverse complement strand
TCCTTAAATTTCCCGGAAATCTCTTTGAATCTTCTTTTTAATTTGTATTCTTAACTTTACTTTTTATTTTTAACATATCAGAAATTTTAAAAACATTTTTAAAAGGACTTTTCATGATTGATTGGCTCAGTTACAATTGTGTCTGCATTTTGTATTTAGGGCTCATAACTCTGGTGAATTTGTGACAACTTTCTAGAGATATTACAATGAAATCTACAACAAAACCGATTAGGGAATGGTCGAAGGATGATCTAGCTGAAGAGCTGCTGTACTTACAGGAAGTCGGTTCTCTCGTGCTGCCAAGAAATTACCCCAAACTACCAGGAATAGATTACTATGCATCCATAGAGCCATACAGGGGAACTGTCGGAGGGGATCATGTCATGCTGGTAAACTTCCGGAAATATAACCTTAAACAAAAGATAGCTGAGGCAAGAAAATCCGGAAATTTGGGATTGGCAGAGAGGCTAGAGAAAAATCTTGATAGCTTTGGAATACTTATAGCCGATGTCTCGGGGCATATGATTGGAAATAACATTGTTGTTAATTATCTTCATGGCGCATTAAAAACAGGAATAGTATATGAGCTTAGACATAAAGGCGAGATCACACAGGAACTTTTTGAGATTATTAACTCAGACCTCTACCTACATTTGCAGCCAGACTTGAAGGTTAAACCATATACTACTATGCTTTACGGGGAAGTCCATGGTGATGGAAGATTTAGATTTCTTTCTGCAGGGCATCCGCCACCGATCATCTTTTCGAATGAATTTAATAAAATTCAGAGGCTCGGCAGTGACCACCTAAAGGCCTCGACACCCCTAGGAGTCCTTCCTGGAAAATTTAGTATAGACACAGAACACTTTGAACCCCTAGGCATTACAAATGGAGGATTTGATGTGAATGAAATACATCTCTTAGGTCACGGAGACATAATGCTCCTTTATACAGACGGCCTGACAGAGCACAAGGATGGAACCTCAAGATTCAAGGACACGAGGCTTGAAAATATATTGATAGAAACAAAAAGTGAATCTGCAAAAGAGATATGCGAAACAATAAAAAAAGAATTATATTCTTTCTGCCCTCCAGAGGATGACCTGACCCTTGCCGTTATAAAAAAAGTGCACAGTAAAAGGCAATGATTTTTCAAATCTTATTTTTTTTCTGTGTTTTTATGATTTCAAAATATTTTTAAATAACATTTTCCTAAAATAATCTTAAAACAGGGTAAAAAAAGAGGAAAAAGATGGGTGAAATCTACGACAGGCAGAGGATGCAGGAGGAAATTCAGAGGTCAGACAAGTTTGTTGACGTCTTCTCAAAGATCGTTTCCGGAAAGTCGAATTACAAAAGCCCGACAACAATGGAACTAAGGTCAATAACGGGTAAATGCACAAACTGCGGCGCTGTTTTGGGGGAAAGCCAGAAATTCTGCCATGAATGCGGAACAAAGAACGAGATTCCAGAGAAGAAGAGATAAATAAATTAATTTTAGCAGTTATTGTAATAAAAATTCATGTCAATAAGCGAGCGATAGCGAGCGTATTATTTATATAACTTAATTGATTTGATTAAACATGTCTCTGGAACAGTATAAAAAAAAGAGGAAGAAACCTCTTCCTACACTTTCGGCTTACGCCAAAAAGAGAAAGTTTTCTGAAACGCCTGAACCAGCAGGAAAATCCATAAAAACTTCTGGTAAAAAAACAATCTTTGTGATTCATGACCATCATGCCTCGCATCATCATTACGACCTTCGCCTTGAAATGAACGGCGTTCTGGCTTCCTGGGCTGTGCCGAAGGAACCGCCTATTTCCAAGGGCACAAAACGCCTTGCTATTCATGTTGAAGATCACCCGTTGGAATATGCTAAATTCCATGGGACAATTCCTGAAGGAAATTACGGCGCAGGAAAAGTTGAAATATGGGACAGTGGAAATTATGTTCTAAGAAATAAAAATCCAGATAAGATAGAGTTCGAGCTTAAAGGAAAAAAGCTGAAAGGAAATTTTATTCTTATCAAAACCAGCTATGTAAAAAATGGATGGCTGTGGTTTAAGGTTTAAATATACAAGATGGCGCTTCCATTGGTTTCCTCTCTTCCTTCATTGATTGCCCTTCTTTTGCTGGTCTTTACAGGATCTCTCGGTGTTCCAGGGGCAACAATAGGGATAATCACTTACAGCACAACTTTGATTGATTCAAATCTTATCATCCTTACCATGGTCCTTGTTTATCTCATGGCTGTTGCAGGAGACATTCTTTCTTATGAACTTGCCCTTTTTTTCTCGGAAAGATTCAGGTACAAGTTAAGAAAATTCCGTTTTTTCAGGGACAATGAGGAGAAAGCAGGAAGCCTTCTGAAAAGGTATGAATTTTCACTTGTCTTCTTCACAAGATTTGCATTCACGAGCTTGTGTTCTGTTGTTAGCTATCTTTCTGGTTTTGAGAGGGTGAGCAGAAAAAAATTCTTTTTCGCAGTTTTCACAGGAGAAGCCCTCTTCGCAATGATTTATGTCCTAATAGGAGTCCTTATCGGGGAAATCTTCACAAAGTGGATAAAGATAGTGAACCGTTCTGCAGTGGCCATTGTTCTCCTGTTTGTCGTCATATACCTGATAGGATATTTAGCAAGAAAGAGAAAAAACTAGAAAAAGCTGGCTGTTGTTTAAGCTCTAACCCTTCTTGATTCTCCAGCCGAAGAACAATATTGAGATGAATATCAATGCAGAAACACTAAGGTCTAGAACTGTTTTTGATGCAAGGACAGGGTTGAGATATTGGCTAAGGGCAAGCCTAACCAGAAGCGCGCCGACAAATACTGCAATAGGTTTCCACGGCTTGTGCCTTAATTCACCATTATAAATTGCAAGAGCAAACGCAATAATAAAAGCTATTCCAAAAAGAATGCTTATTGTGAATGCAGAACCAATCAACGCTACAAAAATAACGACTCCAAGAAGAATGCTCAAAAATTTCTTTATCTTAGGATTTATTTTTCTCTTTAACTTGCTTAACTTGCTGATTTTTTGTTCCATATTCTCAATCCTTGCAATAAATTAAACCCCGAATTCAGCACTTGGCCTTGCGAGAATCTCTTTCTTGGCAACTTCTTCCTCGCCTGTCCACCATTCAATATCTGGTATAGGGGTTTGCGGCTGGATTCCTCTGGATTTGCAGTATCCTCTTGCAAGAATGTAAAAAATAATGCCAAGGCTTTTATGGCTCTTGTTGTTTCCTATTATTATCTGGTCTGCACCCTTGGAAAAATTGTTGGTGTCGCATATCATAAGGACTTTTTTTCTGACTTTTAGTGTATCATTAAGCGCGTTCTTGTCAATCCACTGGTCTGTTACTAAGGTGAGCTCATTTTCAAAAAAATCTGGAAGCTGCTTGTTTGTCAGTATTCCAGCAGGATATTTCTTGGTGAAAACCCTTATTCCTGTCAATTCTGAAAACTTCTCTGCTGCTTTCCAGCCTGCCTGCCTTTTGCAGACAAGAATTACTTCTTCCGGAGGAAACTTGGAAAGAAATTCAACACCCTCTTTTAACTTTTCATCTATAGTATCTGTGTTGAAGATTGCAAGACCATCAGCCCTTCTCCTGTAAACAAAAGGCCTCATGTTTGGCGTGACTACACGAGTTCCCAGATATATTCCAGCCTTGACATAATCCTCAAGGGGAACGAGCATTTCTGTTTTCTTTTTGAGCTTGATTTTTTCCTTGAGCTCTTCGGTTGTTATTTCTTCTGCAGAAATCTTTTCCTTGAGCTTCTTCACCTTTTCTGCAAGAGATTTCTTCTTCTCTTCAAGCTCAAAGGCTTTCTCCTCTGAAGATTCTGCTTCTGCCTCAGCCTCTAAAGAATTTCCATCCATCTCAGGAGTTTTTGCTTTTACTTCTTTCTTTTTCCTTGTCATAGAAATTCACAGAGAATTTAGTTTAAAAAGGTTTTTACTGAATTAAAACCAATAATACAGTCCTATTAATGTAAATATAAATTGAACAAAAAATACTAAAGCCAAACCATAATGTTTACTTTTATATGAAATAAACAATAAGATGAGATTAGAAAAGAACCATAAGTAATAACTTTCTTTTAAAACAAAAGCATTTAATAATGAGCCAGTTAGAGCAATAATCGTTCCTATCCACTCTATAATAGTTAATTTTCTCATTTCAGCTTCCTTTCAATTTCAATCAGCCTTTTTATCTTTGCCTCTCTTTCCTTGCCTGTTATTCCGCATTTGAAGAAATCGGCCTGGAATCCGAAAGCAAGGTCTGCAAGTATGTTTTCCGTTGTTTCCCCGCTCCTGTGGGAGAAAACTATCTTTATTCCCTTTTTCTTTGCAATCTCACATATTTCCTTGACTGCAAGCAGAGAGCCGTTCTGGTTTGGCTTGACAATAATGGCATTTATGCTTTTTTCTTCCAGGGCTTTTTTCATCCTTTTTTCATCTGTAACTATTAAATCATCACCAACTATCAAAGAATCAGGATATTTTTTTAAAAGTGCAGAAAAACTTTCAAAATCTTCCTCTTCAAAAGGATCTTCTATGTAAAGCAAGGAAAAATTCTTTATCAGGTTGGAAATATAAAAAAACTGCTCTTCCCCTGTTCTTTGAAGAGCCGGATTCTGGTAATGATATTTTTTTCTCTTGTAAAAGCCTGATGCAGCCACATCTACCCCTATATCAATCCCAAGATTTTCCCCAAGGTCTTTTAGGATGTCCAAGACCTCTTTTTCATTGAGGCTAGTCTCCCAGGCATCTTCATCGTTTCTTTTGCTCTGGAATTTTTCATCCTTTTTCTTGAGAAAGTATGCAGCACCCTTTTTTGTTTCTTTCATCACCCTAAAAGATTCTTTAATGGAATCTTTTTTTGGTATGAGCAAAAATTCCTGGAAATCAGGCCTTTTTCCCTGGGAGCGCGAGTGCTTTCCTCCCCCTACGCAGTTTCCAACAAGCCTAGGAAATTTCCTTGCTCCAGGATTGATTAGCTGCCAGACTTCTTTTTTATTTTCTTTTGCAAGCGCCTTTAATATGGCGGATTCCAAAGCGAAAAGCGTGTTTGCCCCCACATGCCTGTCAACAATATCTTCCACTCTTCTCAGGTCCTCAAGTTTTTCTATCTCGTCATCTGAAAAATAGCCGCTGAACTGCTTCAGAGTCTTTATGTCCCCCTGCAGGTCTTTCTTGTATGGTTTTTTTTCATATTTTCCAGTGGATTTCCCGTTCGGCGCGCTCGCTCTGAATTCTCCAACATTTGTTATTATGGAAACAAGAATTGTTTTCTCTTTTCTTGAATCAAAAATTGATTTGGCAGAAACACTCTTTACAACAACCATTAATTAAAAAAAGAATTTTAGTATATAAATTTACTGATGATTTTTTAATCAGAAAGTTTTAGAAATTCTGTCTCTGATTATTTCAGATTTTCTTCTTTTGGACTAAACTCCAAATAAGATAAATGAAAATTATGCTACCCAAAAGAATTAATATTAAAGGAAGATAAAATACTTTTAATAAGAGTCCAGTTGAACAATCATAGCATACATACCAATTTTTATATAGATATACAGATACAACAAATACAACAAATGCTAAAATTATTCCTAAGACAACAGAATATACAACCTTCCATAAACTTGGTTTAAAGTTCATATATTGATTAATTCAATTTACTTTTAATACCTTCCTATAACTTCAATTGCATTATCATCTTTATTGCTAACTAATTATATCCAAGAATTATTTCCCCCTCCTTCTTCCTCTAACTTGGCCAAGCTTGGACGAGTTTATTCCGCTCCACCCTCTTCCTCTACAACTTCCTCTTCTGTTTCCTCTTCTGGATTTACAAGGCCCATGATTTCCCCTTGTTTTGCAATCTCGCCCTCTTCTGCAGCTTCTTTTTCCTCGATTTTCTCGTCGCTTATCTTCTGCTCTTTCGGCCTTCTGAGAATATCTTCTTTTCTTTCAGGGAATGGCTTTTTGACAGAAATCGGCAATACCTCTGATGCAAGTTCAATCTCAGCTATCTTCAGCGCATCGTATTTGATTTTTTCAAGATCTTCCTTGCTCAATTTTATCAGCAACGGAGCATTCATCGCTATCTGCAGCGCCCTGGCTCCCAAAATCCTCGCCATTTCATACTTGGTGAATTTTGCCTGTCTTTCCTTTTCTTGTGGCATTTTATTTTAATGCTTTTTCTATGCTTGAAAAAACTTTCTTTCTGACTTTTTCCGTTAAATCAATAACATCTTCAAATTCCTTGATGTCTATTTCCAAGGCCTCCCCTTTCTGTATAGAGGAGATAATTCCATCAGGAGTTGCCCCTATGGTGACTCTCGTGTCTGCGACATCTTCTTCTTCAAGTGTGGGATCAACTACCCAGGCATTTCCTATCTTGTATGCTGTTATTGTTACTGGAGGCTCTTTCTGCAGCGGAATCTTCTTGTCTGTGAATTCTCCGTAAACGACTTTCCCTGTTTCTTCGTCGTATTTTGGCATTCTTGCTGTTTTCAGGGCAGTAAATGCTCCTATTTCTGCCGCATCAATAAGGTTTCCATCATCATTTAAAGAATATATGTCTATGTAAACAGCCCAGACTTTTTCGCCTTCTTTTATGCATAACTTTTCCATTTCTATGAATTTGCTTTCCCTTATTGCCCTGTCTGTAAGCCTTCCTATTTCTATTGCAGGAAATCTTGGAGGCCCGCTCTCAAATCTCTCAGAGCTTAGCGGAAGAAGCTCTGCAGTAACAATCAGGTTTCCCCTGTCTGCAGAATCAGGATAAGGCTCCATCACATCCATCTTGACTCCGACTATGACTTCTGTTTTCCCTATTTTTACCTTTGCAGATCCTTCTGCCCACTTTGAAACTCCTGTTTCTATTTCTATGTTCCTGAATTCTTCTGGTTTCCTTCCATCAAATCTCTTTCCCTCATTGAGATAATCTGCAATTCTTTCTCCCGTTATTCTTGATGTTTCCATTTTAGTTTTATTATTTTTTTAATTTAATTTTACGCTTTCCTTCAGGGCTTTTTTCTGAACTTCATATATTTCTTTGTTGGCTTTTCTTGCCAGCTTCAAGACTTCTTTCAGCTCCTGGGAAGAAATTTTTCCGTCTAGTTGCAGGTGGGTTATCTTCCCGCTGTTCGTGAGCGTTATTGGTATGTCTGTTGCTCCCTCTCCCTCTTCCCAGTCTTCCTCTTCTTTTATGACATCAACTACTAAAGTCTTGTCAAGTTTTCCTATTGAAACGCTTGAAACCATTTCTTTCATCGGAATCCCTGCATGTGCAAGGGCCAAAGCAGCGGCATTTATTCCCGCGCACCTCGTTGAAGCATTTGCCTGAAGAATATTTATGTGGACATCAACGACCATGTTGGGATATTTCTTTATCATTACAATTGGCTCCAAAGCCCATTCTGTTATCTTGCTTATTTCAGTGCTTCTCCTGTTGGGACCAGGACGAGCCCTTTCCGCAACCGAAAAGCTGAGCATGCTGTAATTGCATCTCAGGGTTCCTTTTTCAGGATTCTGCGAATGCTGAGGATGCATTTCTCTCGGCCCGTAAACTGCAGCTATGGCAACAGTATCACCGAAAGAAAACATCGCGCTTCCATCTGCGTTGGGAACAACTCCGACTTTAGCCTTCATGGGCCTTATCTCTTCAAGCTTTCTTCCGTCAGGCCTCTCAAATTTCTCTGATTTGCTTTTTGATGTTTTTTCTTTAGCTGTCATCTTATCCTGCCGCTCCCGTCAAACCAAAAACCTCCACAGAAGCAAATTTAGTTCCAACTAATATTTCTTCTAATTCTGATTCTCTCGGTAAAATTGTTTTATTTTCGAAAAAATATTCGACTTCTCCTAATTTATCGGGTGGCAGGTAAGTTGCAAGGACTTTCACAGGCTCAAGACCTCTTTTTTTGAGCAGGCCATAGACTATTTTGGCTGTTTTGCTCTCACTAAACTCTTCTGAAAAACGGACAGTTATTCTTCCCATCTTTATTCTTCCTCCTCTGCTCTTCCCTTTTTATTCTTATCGAACCATTTCTGGACCTCTTCTGTCAAGCCGGAAGTGGAGGATTTTTCCGTAATGAACATTATTGCCCTTTTCACAAATAATTCGTCTTCTATCTTGTTTCCCTTTATCCATATCAATCCGTTCTGGCCGACTGTTACTTCACAGCCGGTTTCTTTTTTTATTATATTTATCATGCTTCCTTCTTTGCCAATAACACGCGGAACTTTGTTGGAATTTATCTTTATTATTATGCCTTCTTCTATCTTTCCCAACCCTCTTGACCTTATCGTGAGGTCTATCCCTCTTCCATTAACTCCCATAATTTTTGCCACAAGCATGTCTCCTATGTCAAAAACTTCAGCCATTCCTTCTTTGCTGACAAATCTTGGAGTTTCTGACAAAGGCAAGAATGCACCTATAGGACAATCTATGTTAGTCACCCATCCGTTGAATGTTATGTTCTCAACTGTTCCTATGACAACATTCCCTCTTCTTGGCTGGTAAATTCCCGAAAGGGCAATTACTCTAATGAGTCTGCTAGATTCTTCTGCCAAGCCATAGCGGATTGCAACTATGTCTGCTCCGCGTTTTTCTGTTCCTTCCCCAGGAAGAAATTCCTCTCCGGATTCAATGACCTCTCCAGGAATAACTACTTTGCGTTCCATTTTTATTTTGGTAAACTTGCCTCCCCCAATCCTAATTTTTTAATTAAACCAGATAATCTTTCCATTGCTTCTTTATCTTGTGGATGGCTTAATAAATCTTTAGCCGCATTTCTTAATTGAACATAATCATGACATATTTCCTCATATTCATCATTACCCATACCTTTCATCCATTGCGGAGTTTTTATTCTTGTTAATCTTGCTAGATATCTTGGAACAAATGTAAACACCACCATCATTTTATTTCCCCTTCTCCTTCAGCTCTTCCGTGACTACAGAGCCGTGAGTTACAGAATTTAATTTATCGAAGAACTGAAATGCAAGTCCAGATGGAACATGGACATTGACTCTTAAATCTCCGTTATTCATCCAGGTTTCCTGTTCTTTGTAAGGGCTGATTATTCCGTAAGCCTGTCCTGTGTAGATAGATGGAATTGTTACCACATATCTCTTCTCTTCCATCTTTATCGGAAGGACTTTGCTCAATTGCTCCATTATCTCTTTAATCTGGTTTTCTACAGGAACGTTTTTTATGTTAACATGAGCCTGCTCAATTGCTGTTTTTATCCTGTCTGGAGTATGTGGTCTCATTGTTTTTGGATCAATTGCATTTCTTGAAAGAAAATCAATAACCTGCTTTATCTTCTTGTCTTTTTCCTCTTCCCTGTGCTCTTGTGTTATGAGAATCTCCCCGCTCTTCACTATCTTTTTTGCGATTTCTGAAGCATCGTTTATTCCAAAAGCTTCAGTGAGGTCTTTTTCAGATGCGTGAAATCCTTTCTTTGAATCTGTAAAAATTACATCAGCTTCCAAAAAATCCAATGCTGTTGACTGTCCTTTCTTGAACTTTAATGCCCTGTCAAGATCAACTATTATCTCAAAGTGTTTTCCTTTTTGCTTTATTCTTGCCGTGGTTTGTGTCATTTTATCCTGTTCCTCTTCCTGTATAATCATAAACATTTCCTTTAGAAGATGGTCCTATTTCTCCAATATGTTTGTACAAAACAAACTGTTCTTTAACTGGAGAATCTTGATTTTCATTTTTAACAGTTCTTCTAGTCAATAACCTTCCAGCATGAGTATCAACATTTTCTACAGATTCTTCCCTGTCTGAAGAAACCAGTATATCTCCAATAGAAATAGCTTCAAGTCTTCTTGGTTTCTCTCTGATATCAATCCTTCTCATCTTACTTGACAAACTCTTTCAGCTCTTCTTCCCTGACTCTCTGCAGCTTCCCCTCGTCATTCTTTACATACACGAGTTCAAACCTTTCAAGCTCAAAATTTTTGCCCTGTATTTCCTTGAAAATGTCGAGGGCAAGTTTGGCTCCTTTCTTTATGTTTAATTCTGGCTTGTACTGCTCTCTTAACTTTTCTCTTATTTTCTCGTCGTTCTCGCCTATGGCATTTGCATGATAAGAAAAATAATTGCCTGTAATGTCGCTAGTGTACAACTCCGGTTTCTTGCTCCTTATTCCTGCAATCATCAGCGAAACCCCGAAAGGCCTTGCTCCCCCATATTGGGTGAATTGCTGTTTCATGTTTGATATCTCCTTTATTATGAGTTCTGGCTCTATTGGCGAATCATAAGTAATCCTGTGCTGCTGCGCCACTAGTTGACCGCGCTCTATGAGGACTCTTGCATCAGAAACAATTCCTGCTGCGCTGGCAATTACATGAGAATCTATCTCATAAACCTTGTTTGCAGATCTTTGGATTACAAGCTTGTCCTTCATCCTCTTGTCAGCTATAAGAAAAACGCCGTCTACACAGATCATTCCTATGCTTGAGCTTCCAAGCCTTACTGTCTTTTGGGCATATTCTACCTGCAAGATTGTTCCCTCAGGAGAAAACATAGTCGCAGTTCGATCATAGCCCATTGCCTGGTGCTGCATGTCTATTGGCATATCCATTTTCTAATTTTTGAGAAGCGTATAATAAATTTCTCTTCCCTTTGTTTTCCTCTCAACCAAGAATTAAAAAATCCCGTGATTTAAAAAGGTTTCTGTGGGCTTTTTTGTGGTTATTTCTTCAGTTTTTTCAGGCTTCCCGAGACCATCTTGACCTGAAGCTCAGAAGGCCATAAGGCAAAGCTCGCCCTTACATCATTCATAGATTCCCTGTTAATGGAGATTACAGCAGCGTCTTTTTCCCTTTTTATCCAGCCAAGCCCTATTTTTGACATTCCAAGAATACCTATGGCTTCAAGTATAGCTTTCTCTATATCTCCCACATTTCCTTTTACAAGAAGATATCTCTTGTTCTCCCTCATTGAAGGCTTCAGCGATTTCATGATGTATTAAGAGATAATTTGTTTATAAAATTAGTTGCTAATCTTAATCCCCAACGATGTCATAATATCCCGTTATTAACCAACAACGTTCAGTCTAACTATTAAAATTAAAAGTTTTAATATTAAACTTTTTAAACCAAACAAACTTCTTCTATGAAATGGAAATCTGTACTATAGGCGGATTTGAGCAAGTCGGAAAGAACATGACTGCTGTGAAAGTGAAGGATGACGTGATAATCTTTGATGCAGGAATCTATCTTCCGGCAATAATTGAAATCCAGGAAGAAGAAGCCCACGAGCACATCTACAACGAGAAAAACATGAGGAGAATCGGCGCTCTTCCCGATGACCTTGTTCTCGACAAATACGGATGGACAGACAAAGTTAAAGCAATAGTCATAGGGCACGCACACCTTGACCATTTGGGAGCTCTTCCTTACATAGCCCACAGGTATCCGCAGGCAGAGATAATTGCAACCCCTTTCACGATGGCTGTTTTTGAGGAAATCCTGGCAGGAGAGAACATAATACTCAAGAACAAAAGGCACATAATCAAAGAAGATTCAACTTATGTTCTGAATGGAAGCTCGGGCCAGATAAAGATGGACTTCATTCATACGACGCATTCAACTCTCCAGTGCGTTTTTGTCGCAATGCACACCTCCGAAGGAACATTCTTTTATGCCCTTGATTTCAAGCTTGACAATTATCCAGTGATTGGAGACCCTCCAAGATACAACAAGCTCAGGGAACTTGGAAAAAAAGGAGTAAAAGTTCTCGTGATTGATTCTCTTTATTCCGGAACAGAGAGAAAAACCCCGAGCGAACGCATTGCTCGCAACATGGTCGAAGATGCAATTTCTTCTGTCAGGGACAGGAATGCGGCTTTCATTGTAACGACTTTTTCTTCCCATATAGCAAGACTGAAGAGCATAGTTGATTTCGGAAAAAAGACAGGCAGGCAGGTAATCTTCATTGGAAGAAGTCTGAACAGATATGTTACCGCAGCTATAAAAGTCGGGCAATGCCCTTTCAGAAACCAGATAACCCTTGTCAAATACAGGAAGCAGGTTGATTCTATCCTCAAAAAAGTGGATAAAGACAGGGGAAAATATCTTCTGGTTTGCACAGGGCATCAGGCAGAGTCGGGGTCTATACTTGACCGAATAACAAAAGATGAAACTCCTTTAAAACTAAAGGAAGGGGACAACATAATTTTCTGCTCGAGCGTTATTCCCGATCCTGTTAACATAAATGCAAGGGACAGGATGGATAAAAAACTCAGGAAAAAAGGCGTGAGAATCCAGACAGATGTTCACGTTTCAGGTCATGGTGGAAGAGAAGACATGAGAGACCTGATAAAAATACTGATGCCACAGCACATAATTCCAGCCCACGGAACTCTCCAGCAGGAAACGCCTTTGATTGAACTGGCAGGGGAATTAGGATACAAGTTCGGGGAAACCTCCCATCTGGCGCCAAATGGAAAAGTTTTGAGATTTGATTAAGAAAAAATTTCCAGCTAATAACTAATGTTTTTAAACCAAAACTTCTTTTATTAATAATGGCTCGCGAAGATATTGCCGAGGGGCTGAAACAGGCTGTCGCAAAAGGAGAGCCTGCTGAAAAAGCCATTGCAAGTTTTTACAATGCGGGTTATCCCCAGGATGACATAGAAGATGCCGCCCGTGTTCTTAAGATGCAGACTCCTATTCAGCTGCAGCTTCAGCAGCAACAGCAGAAAATACCTACAGCAGTCAGAACACAGCAGTCTTCAGAAGTTGTCCAAAAAGTTTCTGAATACGGAAAAAAGCCGAGCAAAACCGGAACAATAATAACTGTCATGCTTTTCCTTCTTCTGCTGGTTCTTCTTGGAATTTTAGCCGCAGTCGTTTTCTTCAAGGATGAGCTTTCCACTTTTTTCAGCAGCCTTTTTCTGAGATCGCTGTTCTGAATAGACGTCTGATATACAAATATTAAGCTGTAACCCTTTTTATATAGTAACAATATAAAAACATTTATAAACATCAGATTTTTGAGAAAATGATGGACCAAGAAACAAAACATGGAGTAATAGAACGAAAAAAAGAAATTCCTATAATAAGATTGCTCGTTGTTCCCCATAGAAGCAATGACTTGACAGTTTCTTACCCTGCTTTCGGAACAAATGACTTTAGAACAAACATTGAAGAAATGCAAAAATCTTATTCTCATCCGGTAACAGGAAAAGGAATTTCATTCAGAGAGCCGACAACTTCTGAATCAATTTCAGCCGCTGCCTATGATTTTGGAAACCTTGCAAAGCCACAGATTTTTGACCCAAGATGGCTCCAGCTTGGTTTCATTGTAAGAACAGCTGAAGGAGTCTTTGCAAATCCTCCAAAAAATTCAGAAAGGAATCCTGTAACTGATGAGAAAACTCTTAAGTCTATGCTGAACAATGCTAAAAAAGAAAATGGAATCTGGCTTTTACCAAATGATTTTGGATTTGCTCCTTATGAAACCTTTCAGCAAGGTGTTCAGGATTGCGATAGTTTTACAGAGAGTGGTTTAGCAAGACTTTTAGAGCATACAGAAGAAAAAGCAGCAGGAAGTCTCAGAGAGATTGCCTCTCCTAAATTTTATAAGAGAGGAATTAATGTTTTTGGTTTTGATAGTGTTAAAGAACCTGTTTTGAGGGTTGCTGGTTTGGCTTCCGGCAGGGGCCTTGGCGACGACGGGCTTGACGTTGTTGGCTACGACTTCGTTGACGGCGGAGGCGGCCTTGCCTTTGGGGTGTTGGAATAAACCAGCTAAGCTGGTTCGCAAAAAATTTAAACACATCTTTCTTTTATCATTAGTCTTAGCTGCTAAGACATTTAATATGAAATTGGTTGACTTAATCACAATCAATTTTATATAGTTCTTGTATGCTTTTAATTTAATCAAAAACGGTGAAATAAAATGGTAAAATTCGCACACATAGCTGATGCACATCTCGGTGGCTGGAAACAGCAGCCGCTTCAGGACCTTAATCTGGAATCTTTCAGGAAGGCAATCTCTGTCTGCATCCAGGAAAAAGTCGAGTTTGTCGTTATTGCCGGAGATTTGTTTGACAACGCCTTTCCTCCAATTGATATTCTTAAAGAGAGTTTTGCAGAGTTCAGAAAACTGAAAGAATCAGGAATTCCATGCTTTCTGATTGCGGGAAGCCATGACTATTCTGTTTCTGGAAAAACTTTTCTCGATGTTCTTGAGAAAGCAGGCTTCTGCAAAAATGTCGCTGTTTTTGAGGAAAAAAATGACAAAATAATTCTGCAGCCAACCATATACAAAGGAGTTGCGCTTTACGGATATCCAGGGAAAACTTCCGGCTTGGAAGTCTCTGATTTGAGAAGAGTTCAGTTTAACGAAACCCCTGGATTGTTCAAGATATTCATGCTTCATACAACAATAGACAAGGCCAAAGGAAGCCTTCCGATAGATGCCCTTGAAGTTTCAAAAGTTCCAAAAGCAGACTATTACGCCCTTGGACATTTGCACATAGATTTCCAGTATGAGAATTTTGTTTATCCAGGGCCTGTTTTTCCTAACAATTTCCAGGAACTTGAGGATTTGCAGCATGGAAGATTTTACATAGTCAATACAAGTCTTGAAAATCCTCTTAAGAGAGTTGACCTCAAAATAAAAGACGTTATTTCCTTTGATATAGAAGTAAAGAATGCGCTAAGGGCAACAGAGCAGATACTTTCAGAGCTTGAAAAAAACGATTTAAAAGACAAGGTCGTTCTCCTCAGGGTTCACGGAACCCTTGAAAGCGGAAAGCATTCTGACATAAAGTTTGCAAAGATAGAAGCATTGGCTGCAAAAAAAGAGGCTTATTTTCTTCTGAGAAACACACACGACATCAAGACAAAGGATGCAGAGGAAGCGAGTTCCTCTTCAATGCAGGAATCAGAGAACATAGAGGAAGATTCTATAAAATCCTTTTCTGCGCAAAATCCAGCATTATTCAACAAATTTATTCTCCAGATAATGGGCGCTCTTTCGACTGAAAAACAGGAAGGAGAGACTGTTGAAAGCTTTACGAACAGGCTCTTGGACGAGACCAGAAAGATTTTTTCTATTTCATGAGGCAATGAAATGATAATAAAAAAAATAATACTGAACAACATAAGGAGCTATGAAAAACAGGAAATATCTTTTCCAGAGGGTTCAACTCTGCTTTCAGGGGACATAGGCTCTGGAAAAACATCCATACTTCTCGGCATTGAATTCGCACTTTTTGGCCTGCAGCCAGGCCAGAGAGGAACAGCGCTTTTAAGAAACGGAGTCAATGAAGGCGGAGTTGTCCTTTACCTGGATGTTGATGGCAGGGAGCTCATTATTGAAAGAAGGCTGAAAAAAGGGAAAACTGTTTCCCAGGATTACTGTTCTATAACCTTTGATGGGGAAAAAAGAGAGCTTTCTGTAACAGAACTGAAAGATAAGGTCCTTGATATTTTAAATTATCCGAAGGAATTCTCAAAAAAACAGAATCTTTTGTACAAATTCACAGTTTATACTCCCCAGGAAGAGATGAAGCAGATAATCCTTGAAGACCCCGAGACAAGAATCAATTCTCTAAGGCATGTTTTTGGCATTGACAGATACAAAACAATAATTGAAAATGCTTCAATAATAGCTTCAAAACTCAGGGAAGAAAAAAGGCTGAAAGAAGGCCAGATTGAGAATCTTGAAGGCGACAGGGAAATCCTCGTTTCCAAAGAAGAAGAGCTGGAGACAAAACACAGAAATCTTTCCTCTGTTGAGAAAGAGCTTTTCCTGAAAGCAGAAGATATGAAAAGAGCACAGGAGCAGAGAGAGGAAGTTTTCCGCAAGACAGAAGAGAGGAGCAGACTCCAGCAGGAAATAGAGAAAACAAAAATCGTTGTAGCCAACAAAAAAGAAATTCTTTCCACAGATAACAAGACGGCAGAACATCTTAAAGCGCAGATAAAAGAGCTGGAAAACCTGAAGTTTGACGAAGCAAAGCTCAGGGAAATGGAGCTGAGGATAGATTCTGAAAAAAAGGAAAAGGAAAAAGCAAACGAGGAAAACATAAGGATAACTTCCCAGATAAATTCCATTAATTCAAAAAATCAGGAGAACAAGAGAATAAAAGAAAAAATTAAGCACATAGAAATATGCCCTACCTGCCTTCAGAATGTCGGTCCTGTCTACAGAACCAACGTGATGAATAATCTTGATTCTGAAACTACAGAAAATCTGAAAAAGATAGAGTCCCTGAACGCAGAAAAGAAAAAGACCCTGGAAAGTATGGGAAAAATAGACGAAATTATTTCTTCCAGCGAAAAAAGCCTTTCAGACCTAAGGCTTCAAAAGGTGAAGTTTCAGGAGATAGGTGCCAAAAAATCAAGGCTTGCAGATACAGAAAAGTCAAGCGAGCTCCTCAGGAAAGACATAACTCTTCTGGAACAGCATGTGGAAACACTCTCAAAGAGCATTTTTGACCTTAAAAAATTCGATAGCATTCTAGAACTCAGGGACAAGGAACTGAAAGAAGCGATGAAACAGGAACGGGCTGCCGAAATAAAAGTTGCTGAGCTGAAAAAAGAAATAGAAGTGTTTTCCAAGCAGATAGTGGAGCTTAAAGGCAGGATAAAAAAAACAGAGGACATAAGGGAAAAGCTGGAAAACATAACAAAACTGGAGGAATGGTTTTCCGGGAGTTTTATTTCCCTGGTTTCTTTCACAGAGAAAAACGTCATGGGAAGGCTGAAAGCAGAATTTTCAAGATTGTTTGCAGAATGGTTTTCAATGCTGGTTTCTGATGTTTTTGACGTTGCTCTAAATGAAGAGTTCACTCCGATAATACACCACCAGGATTACGAGATAGATTATTCTTACCTTTCCGGCGGAGAACGCACGGCGATAGCCCTCGCCTACAGGCTTTCCCTGAATCAGGTCGTTAACTCTCTTATCAGCAAAATAAAGACAAAAGATGTCGTGATTCTTGACGAGCCGACAGATGGTTTCAGTGAGCAGCAACTGGACAAGATGCGCGATGTCCTAAGACAGCTGGAAGTCAAACAATTAATCATTGTCAGTCACGAACCCAAGATAGAGAGCTTTGTGGAAAACGTCATCCGCTTCCGCAAAGAGCACGGAGTCTCAAAAATAGCAGAGGAGAGACTGATATAATTATTGCTCAAATTAGATATAAGACCAATTAATGCACCAGAGTATCTTCTCCATCTTCTCCGAAAACTTTATAAAACAGCGGGATTTCAGTTTTACAGGTTGATTCTGAGGTAATTAACAGGCATAATACAAAACCGAAAAGAGCAAATAAAAAAGATAAAATGGAACAAGAAGTTGGATTTACTGAAGGCGACGGAATAGAAGGCTAAAAATAAACTGGAGCACAAAATGACATATACTGAAGGCGACGACGAGGAAGGTTAGGAATAATGTCGAATAACAAAATGAAAAACGACGAACACGACAGCGGATAAAATGGAAATGGATCAAGAACTAAAAAACTCAATTCTGAAGACAGGAACAACAATACTTGGGATTGTCTGTAAAGACGGAGTTGTAATGGCCTCTGACAGGCGGGTTTCTGCTGGACACAGCATGATTTATATGAAAGATCAAGTAAAAACATATATTCTCAATGACTATCTCGCCTTTTCTGGTTGTGGCTCAGCAGCAGAAGTACAAAGAGTAAATAAAATCCTAACAGCAGAATTAAAATTAAAAGAACTTCATTCAAAATCAAGACCGACAGTAAATCAAGCTGCATCACTTTTATCCCATATATCTGTTATGGAAAGCGCATTTATACTTGCCGGGATAGATGAGGATGGAACTACGTCTCTATATGATGTTGCTGGCGGATTTTATAAGAAAATAAAAGATTATACTGCAAGCTTTGGTTCTGGGATGATGTTTGCGATAGGATTGTTAGAAAGACAGTATAAAGAAGGGGTGACTTTAAAAGAAGGTATTGCTTTGGCCATAGAGTGTTTAAAAAGTTCTACCCAAAGAGATATGGCTTCTGGAAACGGAATTGATGTTTTTACAATAACAAAAGACGGAATAAAAAAGGCCGTTTCACAAGAAATTCTTCCTGATTATGTTGAAGAATCCAAAGCAAAGTAATAATATTATTAATTTACACTCATATTCATTAATGCTTTTTATAACAAATAAAATGATTTGTAGGATGCTAAGTAAATAAATTAAAGTAATCAGAAAAAAATGACAGACATCTTGAAGCACATAACAGACAAGCTGCATAGCAGCATAACAGAGGCCAATTTTGAAGGCGCAAACATAGTTCTTTACACAGACAACGAGAACTTTTTCAAAACCGGAGAAGGAAAAATAAAAGAGCTCGTTGATGAGATAAAAAAAAGGATAGAGCTTCGTGCTGACCAGAAAATACTCCATGACCAGGAAAAAGTCAAGGAAGAAATAATGCGCATTGTTCCCACAGAGGCAGAGATAACAAACATCATCTTTGATTTTCACAGAAGCATTGTTGTCATTGAAGCAAAAAGGCCGGGAATGGTGATAGGAAAACAAGGCTCTGTTCTTGACGAAATAAAAAAGAAAACTCTGTGGATTCCCCAGATTCAGAGAAGCCCTGCAATAAAAAGCCAGATTACAGAGAATATTCGCGAGGTTTTGTACGCAAACAACAATTACAGGAGAAAATTCCTGAATGGAATAGGAGAGAAAATCTACAAAGGCTGGAATCCTGAGAAAGTTGAGGAATGGGTCCGCTTGACTTTGCTTGGAAGCGCAAGAGAAGTAGGAAGAAGCTGCCTTTTGCTCCAGACTCCAAACTCAAAAGTCATGCTGGACTGCGGGATAAACGTTGCTTCTCACGGAAAAGAAAGATTTCCTTATTTTGATATCCCTGAATTTAACATACAGCAATTAGATGCAGTTATTCTCAGTCACGCGCATCTCGATCATGTTGGATTGCTTCCTTATTTGTACAAGATGGGATACAAGGGACCAGTATACATGACTCATCCAACCATGGATCTTGCCGCGCTTCTGTGCCTTGATTTTATCGGAGTTGCTTACAAGCAGGCAGCTGCTCCTTTGTACAGCTCAAAAGACATAAAGGAAATGGTAAAGCATACAGTTGTCCTTAATTTCAACGAAGTTACAGACATAGCTCCTGACATAAGGATAACTTTTTACAATTCAGGCCATGCGCTTGGAAGCGCCATGGTGCATTTCAACATAGGAAATGGCTTGCACAACTTCCTCTACAGCGCAGACTACAAGTATGCAAGGACAAGGCTTCTCGACCCTGCTGTGACAACTTTTCCAAGAATAGAATCTGTCCTTACAGAGGCAACCTATGGAGCAAAGACAGACATCCTTCCTCCCAGAATAGAGTCAGAGGAAAAGATGATGGAAATAATAAACAGGACAATAAACCGCGGAGGAAAAGTCCTTATTCCCGAGCTTGGACTTGGAAGGGCGCAAGAGACAATGCTCATAATAGAAGACGCAATAAAAGCAGGCAAGATGAAAAACATTCCTGTCTATATAGATGGAATGATATGGGATATAAACGCCATTCACACAGCTTATCCTGATTTCCTCAGCAATAAAGTCAGGACCTCAATTTTCCAGGACCAGAACCCTTTTGTTTCAGAAATATTTTCCCGTGTCGGAAGCCCTCAGGAAAGAAAAAAAGTCATTGAGGGAGGTCCCTGCGTTGTTCTTGCAACTTCAGGAATGCTTGTAGGGGGAGCTTCTGTCGAATATTTCAGGGAATTTGCAGGCAATGAAAAAAATTCAGTTGTTTTTGTCTGTTACCAGGGTGTCGGCTCTCTCGGCCGCCAGGTACAGGAAGGCCTTAAAGAAACAAAGATGATGGTTGAAGGTCATGAGGAAACAGTTGCAGTCAATCTTGAAATCCATACGATAGCCGGCCTTTCTGCGCATGCGGGAAGGAACGAGATAATAAGCTTCTTCAACAACATGAGGCCTAAGCCAAAAAGAATAATAATAAATCACGGGGAAGTTTCCAAATGCCTTGACCTTGCCTCTGCCCTTTACAAACTGAACAGGGTGGAAACAAATGTTCCGAGGGTTTTGGAAACCCTAAGGCTGAGGTAATATAAAAAGAGATAATTTCTAATAAATAATGTTTCAGACAGAGGCCTACAAATTAATTTAGGAGTTTATGCCAAATTTATTCATCATAAAATATTTTTTTTCATACTAAAAATTTAAAAGCTATTTTTCACTTTAACTAATATGAAAGAAGTGTATGCCATTCATGCATGGGGAATGAGTTCTTCCAGCGAGCCTTGGTTTAAATGGTTGAAAGGAGAGATTACAAAAAAAGGTTACAAAGCCACTTTTTTTGACATGCCTAATACAGACAATCCTAAAATAGAAGAATGGGTCGGGTATCTCAAGAAAAATATCAAAGATGTCAACGAGGAAACTTATTTCATAGGCCACAGTGTCGGCTGCCAGACAATCCTGAGATATCTGGAAAAGCTTCATAAAAACCAAAAAATTGCCGGCTGTGTTTTCGTTGCTCCCTGGCTTAATCTTATCAATCTGGAACCAGAAGAACTCAAGATTGCGCACCCATGGACAAACACAACGATAGATTTTTCCAGAATCCTTGAGCACTGCAATAACTTTCTGGCTATTTTTTCAGACAATGACCCTTATGTTCATTTGGATGAAGTTGAAAAATTCAGAAAAAACCTTGGGGCAAAGGTAATAATTAAAAAAAATCAGGGACACTTTGATGAAACAAAGAAGATTCCTGAGATAGCAGAATTTTTATAAAATGATGGCTGAATTAAATAAAGGGAAGTTGAGTGTCAAGAAACCGTAGGTGTCTTACAAATGAAACACAATCTGAAAATAACAGCGCTTCTTCTTGGAATGTTCATAATAACTCAGTTCATAGGGATTTATGTAGTGAACTATTACATGCCTGCCGACAAAGTACTACCATTTGGCCTTGACCCGCCGCAGTTACAAACAGCATCAGAATATGCAGGTCTTTTTCCCTGGATAATCTTTGCCTTTGTTGTAGCAATACTTCTCTTGTTCCTCTTTACAAAGCTTAAACTGGAATTCATATTAAAAGCCTGGTTTTTCGTCGTGATTTGCCTGGCTTTAACAATATCTTTTATAGCAATTCTTCCTGTAAAGGCAGCTATTATTGCCTTGGTCATAGCAATTCCTTTTGCAATAGTAAAAATGTCTGGAAAAAGTTTTCTCGTTCATAATTTCACAGAGCTTTTGATATATCCTGGGATTGCAGCTGTTTTTGTTCCCCTGCTGAACATATGGACAATAATAGCCCTCTTGGTTCTGATATCTGTATATGACGTCTGGGCTGTCTGGCATTCTGGAATAATGCAGAAAATGGCAAAATACCAGATACACACTCTCAAAGTATTTTCAGGATTTTTTGTTCCGTATTTCTCAAGAAAGGTAAAAGAGCAGATAAGCCGATGGAAAAAAACCCTTTCGGAAACACAGTTAAAAAAGAAAAAAATCAAGGTGAATGTGGCAATTCTCGGAGGAGGGGACATTGTCTTTCCGATAATTACCGCAGGAGTAATGCTTAAAACACTGGGGCTTACTCCAGCAATTTTCGTTATTGCCGGAGCAACAGTTGGCCTGGCATATTTATTCGTCGCAGCAGAAAAAAGGAAGTTTTATCCCGCAATGCCTTTCATAACAGCAGGAATCCTCGCGGGAATCCTGGCCAGTTATCTGATTTTTTAGGATTCATCTGGTCCTACTTATTGTTCCCACTTTTAGAAAGTAACAAAATAGGAAGATTTATAAATATAAGATTTCTTGAATTTTTGCAATGACAAACAGATCAAATTATGGAAGCGTGGCAATCCGCAGAGTTCCAGCAGAAGGCGGAAACGTTTACGTTCCGAGGTATTTTGGAGACAACCAAAAAGAGCCTAAATATGTAAAGGCCAGAGAAAGAGCTGTTGCTACTTTTACAAGTGTTAATGCTATAATGAGAGGCAAATCTATTGCAAGGCTATGCGCAGAGGCCTCAAGAACTTCAAGGAGCAATCCAAGGATTTCAGAGTCTCAGCTAGTGAAAAAAATAAGTAAAATTTTGCTAAACTAAAATGCTCGTAAAACAGGAACTCATAAATAGGATTAAGGATTACTTTGACCTTAATATCTATGAAACAAAGGTATGGCTGGCTTTGCTTGGAAAAGGCGTTGCTTCTGCAGGGGAAATTGCGGAAATTTCCCGTGTTCCAAGATCAAGAACTTACGATGTCCTTGAGAGCCTTGAGAAAAAAGGCTTTGCAGTCATAAAGCTCGGAAAGCCTGTAAAATACCTTGGAATAAAGCCCAACATGATTCTTGAAAAGCTTAAGAATAACGTAAGGTCAGACGCAGAGGAAAGGATACAAACCCTCGGAAACATAAAAAGCACAGAAGAATTTGTCAAGCTGGAAGAGATATACAAGCAGGGAATAAATCCGGTAAAACGCGAGGACCTTTCAGCAGCGATAAGGGGGAGGTCAAACATATCAAATTACTTAAGAGACCTTTTGCAGAACGCCTCAAAAGAAGTAATAATCTGCACAAATGCCGATGAGATGAATTTCAAGCTCAAGCTTTTCCAGCAGACTTTTGAAGACCTTGGAAAAAAAGGCATCAGCATCAAGATAGCCCTTTCAGGCGATGAAAAGCTGATAAAAGATACTGAAAAATCCCTCGGCTTAAAAATAAAGAAAGTGGATGTGGATGCGAAGTTTTTCATAGTTGACAGGAAGGAAATTCTCTTTTACCTCTCAAAAAACAACGATCCCAATGATACAGCAATCTGGCTTAACTCAGAGTTTTTTGCACAGGCATTTTCAACGCTCTTTTGGAGCGCGATGAGAAGCGAAAAATGAAAAGTGGAATAACTTTCTGGGAAAATTCATACAATCTTGGAACCTTTGGAAGAAATGTTAGAGAGTATGGATTAGCTGCTTCTCTGAAGCACGATTTGGACCAGACAAATGAAGATTTTAAAGATGGATTGGAAAATATACTTGTTAATATTTTCTTTGGGGTGGTGACGATTGCTGGATTTTTGGTTTCAATTTATGGCCCACTTAAAGCAAACATAAAATCTTCAGAAGAAGAAAAGGAAAGGAAAAGACTTGCAGAAGCCCGTGGGGGAGAAAAATGAAACCAGCAAGTCTGATAGAAATTAAACCGGAAAATAAAGTGCATGATTTGGCAAGCTTATTGTCTGAAAAACCTGAAATATCCATCGGAAGAAGAGACACAAAGTCAGGCGATGGCCAGGCAGACATCATTCTTGGAGAAGATAACAATGGAAGATTGCTTTTCTTCCCAGCTGTAATGAGGGGCATTTCAAGCAGGCAGGCAGTAATAACTTATGAAGATGGAGATTACTTTCTTCAGGACTGTTCTGTTGATGGAACCACGAGAATAAATGACAGGCGTTTGGTAAGGGGAGAAAAAATAGCTCTTAAAACAGGGGCTAATATTTATTTTGGGGACAATAAGTATGGGCCTGTGATTTTTGTTGAATAATCTTAATCCAAAATTTCTATTCTGGTAATGCTCATATCCCCAATCTTCTTCTGGTTTTTGTCCTTAAATTTTCTGATAAATTCTTTCAGCGTGAGATTTATTCCTTCCTTTGAATAAAGCCTGCTGTTCTTGATGAAGACAGACCTATGCGCTGCCCTGAATCTTTCTGAATTGCTCTTGTCGTCAACTGTCGGACCGTTGGTTACTATCCACTGCCTTTTCTTTCCGGCAAAGAAGATTTTCGCTGACTTTTCTCTGTTGTATTCAAAACCCTTTTCTTTTATATCAAAGAATTTTCCCGCTTCTTCTGAAAGATGCCTGTAAAATTTTAGTAATTTGCTTCCGGCAATGTCTCCTTCCTGCTTGTTCGTTGTCATTTTTAATTCCAAGAAATCATAGCCCTTGCTGTAAGAATTCTTTTTTATTTTTTCCAGATCTATTTTTTTCTGCAGGAAGAAGGCAGCAGATGGCTTCTTCAGGAATTTTTTGCATGTGTTTTGGAAATTTCCGAGTGTCTCTTCTGAAAGCGCAGCCAGGACGTTTCTCTGCTTGTACGTAGGATCAACCAGGATTATAGGGGACTTCAGCTTTGCTTCATTAAGGTCTATCAAAATGCTGCCTTTGTTTTTATGGCGCTTTTCAATGTCTATGACTGATTTATTGTTGCCATGATATTTCATTTTGGCAATCTCTTTGACAAATTTCAGAAAGCCTTTGTAGTGGTATACCAATAACTCTATAGCATACCCTGAAAATCCCCTCACATAAGATTCTGCCCCGTAGGCGTTGTTTGCATAGCAAAAGGCCTTTGCCAGCCTTATTTCATCCAGTAGCTTTTGGCTTTTTACCTTCTTTTTTATGTAATTCACATGGGAATAGGAAAGGTCTGTGACATTCTCCGCCTCTGCCGGATTTTTTATCCTTCTCACAGGAACTATCTCAAGAAAAATTCCCTCTGAAATCTTAATCCTGAAATAATCCCTAGAGCCATGGACTCTCATGCCCCTCATCCCGGAAATCGCCTTTTCTGCCAGGTCTGAAAGAATCTCGTTCTTATACTTCTTGTCAAACCTTAAGAATAAGTCTATGTCATAAACATCTTTTTTTATAAGCGTTCCCTTGGCCGCGCTTCCACCGACAAAGATATCGGCATTTACCTTTATTCTTCTGAGGTTTTTCCTGATTTTTTCAGTATATTCCGCAAGTTTCTTTTTTATCTCCCTGAGCTCTTTCTCAGAAGGCTTTACATTGGCCAGAACATATTCTAGTATAGAATCGGTGTTTTTTGTCATTTCAAGAATAAGTGAAAATAGTTTATTAATTTACTGCATCAATCCAGGTGTCAAGGTCATAATGTTATTTTTTCTTCTCACCTTTTTTAATGGCAAAGTCTTTCAGGCTTCCCTGTAGTGTAGAAGCCAGGTCTATTATGTATTTTCCCTCTTCGAGCTTGTATATCAAAGGCCTGTCTTTCCTGAATATCTTGGCTATGTCAATCTCGAATTTCCCCTCTCCTGTGACTCTTATGGATTCAACATCGAGAATGACGGGTGCCTCCTCATCAGTTATCCCGACCATTTCCCTTATGTCTTCCTCAACCCTGTCCTTTTCTTCTTCAGGAATTTCGATTATTTTTTCCCTGAGATTTCTTAGCTGTTCCTCTTTTATGTAGAAGAAGAAATGGCTTCCGCATTCTTCGCATCCATCGAGGATTTCCCTGCTTCCGACAGGGATTATTCGGGAACAGCGAACACATTGATGTGGTATTTTATGTTACCTCCTATTTTAATTATGGATAATGTTGGCATTAAAGAGAAAACAAAACGAGAATTATAAAGTTTGTTATGTTTTAATTGGTATTATTGATTATTGAAATGTCAGATTAAATAAATAATGCGGTATAAAATCCCGGTTATGAATATTTTTTAGAATTATGCCATACCAGGTAATCAACCCCTCAATAAAAGCTCCATCTTCTTAGGATTCCTCCGGGAGTTTTCATGAAATAAAACCACATAGGAATTACCCCCTCAGCAACAACTCTATCTTCCTAGGATTTCTCTTTATTTCCTTTACTATTGTTGCTGGTCCGATTATTGTTACTGCGCCTATATCTCCCCCGGCAATTGCGCTGACAAGATTATTCCTGAACTTTCCGAAAAATCCTTCATTCCCGTTTCCGGAAATCACTGCCAGTTCAACTCCTTTGAAGTTCTTGACATGGCCTATTATTGCCATTGTGTCCCCTATGAGCCTTGTTTCTTCCTCTGGATCAAGCCTTCCCTGAAGAATCAGTATGTTGTTTCCAAGGACTATATTAAGTATTTTTTTTACTCTCTGGTTGCTGTCCAAGCCTCTTATTTCTGCATAAGGGAGAAACTGTATGCTGAACCCCTTGATTTTTCCAAGCCTTTTTTTCATTTTTCCTCAGTTTTTAACTTTGTATCCTGTTGTTTTAATATATATTTTACAGTATATAGGTCTTATTGTCAATTATTTTTAGCAGCCCACCTATTTTTTTAGCTTTATTTTTATTTAATATTTTTATCATGGTTTTCATGCCTCTTTTGCGAGCTTGAAGATAAACTCGTAAAACTCCTCCAGGTTTTTCCCGTATTTTGGGCTTATTCCCACAACGTCATATTCAGGAAATGCCGATTCTATCTTCTTTATTCCTGATTTTTTAAGGTCAATCTTGTTTGCAACTATGAGGACAGGAATCTTTCTTGCCACCAGGTTTCCGATTATTGTAAGATTCACCTGGTTGTATGGATTTTCTGTCGCATCCAGAACAATGACTACAACATCCATGTCATCCAGCCATTTTATGCTCTCGACAACACCCTGCGTTGCTTCCTTGGCCCTTATCTTTGCCTCTTTCTTTTTCATCCTGTACTTGAGAAAATCCTCGTAATCTATTTTCGTTGTAATTCCAGGAGTATCTATTATCTTGAATGTCATTTTCTTCCCCTTGTAATCTATCTCTACTTTTTCCTTGAACTGGACAGTTCTTGTTTCATGGGGAATCTTGCTGACAGTGCCGATTTCCTCTCCTGTGAAATCCTTGCATATCCTGTTAGCAAGGCTTGTTTTTCCCGAGTTCGGAGGACCATAAAAGCCAAGCTTGAACTCTCTTTTTTTCTTAAAAATTCCCGAGAACACTTTTTTGAAAAAATTTGCAAAAATATTTCCAGCCATATTAGCCTTTTAACTTCAAGGTTTATTAAATTTTCCCTGATTTAGTTTAAATTTGTTTGAATATATTATCTGATTCATTTCTGGTTTTTAGGCTTTCCCCCTGCCTTTTCTGCCAGTTTTGTTATTTGTATTTCAAGCATTCCTGTTCTTTTTCCAGCATATTTCCTCATGACATATCTTATCCTTTCAGAGCTCCACCCTGCTTTTTTCAGATTGTCCTCTATTTGGCTGTTGCTTAGCCCTTTTCTCTTTGCGTTGTTCACGTAAATGACCATGTTGTAGAGGTCGTTCCTGTTCTTGAAGAGGTAGTTTTCATATTTCCGTTTATACCATTCCTGCATTATTATGTACACGACAGCTCCGATGATCAATAGAAGGAAGACTATGGACAGGAAAATAATCCATCTCGGCTTCGGCGCAGGAGGCGCTTCCTCTGTGATCGTGAGCTTGATTATTGCAGGGGATATGAACACCGGAAGGTTGGTGAAATCAACATCTTCGGTTGTTGCAAAAGAAACAGATATGTAGTTTTTTAGATTGATATAAACATATCCTGATTGCGTGTTGTAATCCGCATCTGTAACAAATCCATCCATCTCTGGAATAATGAGATAATAATCATAAGGTATGTCTTTTTTTTCGCTGACTTTTATTTCAAAGATATTTGTTACTGGCTCTATATAACCGGAATATCTGCCTGAAAACTCGTTGAAATCAATCTTTGTTTCCAGGTTTTCCTGCTTCCACAACAAAACAGCATTTA
>JBBTAK010000024.1:0-13451 GCA_038044245.1 Nanobdellota archaeon | reverse complement strand
GCAAGGCAATTTCCTCCTGAAACGCAGACATCTGTCGTGAAAGTTCCGTTTCCTATGAAGGTAACATTCGGCAATTTCCTGAATGTTCCGTTGTCAATTGTATTCCAGACCTGAACAGAAGTGTTTGTCAGTTCTCTCAAGTCTATTGTTGCATTCACATCAGAGCTCAGGTCTATTGCAAGAATCGTGTTGTCCAGGATTTGTGTAGTATTAATTGCTGAAGCTGCTACATCACCGGCTAAAATCGTGCCTTGAACAATGTGGGTCGTGTTAATTGCAGAAACTGCTATATCCCCTGCAAGAATCGTTCCTTCAATTATGTGGGTTGTATTTATTGAAGAGGCTGCAATCTCAGAAGCCCCGATTTCCCCTGAAGGTAGTGAGACTGTCCCTGAAGAAATTGTAAGCCCGTTGTTTCCTGTTATAAGACCCCCAGCAATAAGGGTTCCATTGATTACGGCATTTGTTCCAACGCTTAGATTTCTCCACCTGAAAGTCGCATTGCCGAGATCAAACTGATTATCTGGCTGAGGTATGAGAGAGCCATTTATGTTTAAATGGCTCACATTCAGGCTTGTTATGTTGATGAAATATCCTGTCTGCGCATAAATATCTCCGCCTGAGATGCTTAAACCACCTGTCTGCCAGCCTCCGTTAAAGTCAAAATTTCCGGAAACACTGGTATTTAATGGCATGAAGAAAGTGGAATCGCGCCCGTCTAAAAGGTCGGCATTCACATTTGTCAGTCCAGAGCCGTTTCCGCGGAAGATTCCAGAGATGTTTATGTCACCGCTTGCATTTATATTCTGCACGAAAAGGCTTGTTATCCTGTTTGTCAGGCTTCCCAAAAAAGTGAAAAAACCAGCTGTTCCGCTCACATTAAAGCTTCCCAAAGTAAGGTTTGAGTCTATGTCTATCTCGCTTAAGTTTACCTGGGTTGCCCTGAAAGAGTAAGGCACTCTTCCCAACTGGGAAACATTTTTCAGTGTTGAGTCCCTGTAATAACAAAGATAATATTGCTTGTCAAAACTCAGGCTGCTGAGATTTCCTCCTCCAGAGCCGATTGTGGGGAGATATATTGAAACAATTCCTCTGGAGTCTGTTGTCTGGCTTGTGGAATGATTATAGACCACTGGTCCAAGGCAGCTTGAACTTGAGTTTTCAGTAATGTTGAATGCAAAGGTGAATGTCCCGGATTCTATCGTTCCGTTTGAAAAAGTTGTCTGGACATTTATGTGGAAAGTGTCATTTATGTCAGCAGCAGAAATAAAGCCGGAAAACAAAACAACAACTGAAAAAAACAAGATGTTAATCAGCAAAGCCTTGTTCCTGCCGGACCTTTTATTAAAAACCTGCCGTTTCTTTTTCCTTTTTGGATATTTTTTGAATTCGATCTTTTTCTTACTAACAGAGATATACCATACGCTACCTGACATATAAAATTTAGGCTGGTTTCAATCATAAATATTAGGTACTGTTTAGGGTCTGAAACCCAATAGTTTAGGGCCTGTTCGTCTTTTTCGGTTATCTTACATTTTTTCTAATGTAAGTAAAATTTTTCCTTTGGTTTGTCGACGATAAAAGCTCTTTTTCTGTAGTGTAAGTAAACTTTATAAAAGACAAAGTCTTGGATTTACTAAATAGTTTATTAAAAGAGGAAAGAAATGAAGCAACCAATTAAGGTGTATCTAGACTCTGAAACACAAAAAAAACTCTTAAAAAAGGCAATTGAAACAGGATTTTATGGCAGGGGTGCTTTGACTAAGTTTATTGAAAAAATAGCTGCAGAGGATATCTGTTTTTTGGATGACAATTTAAGAAAAATGCTCAAGGTTTTGTTCCCTGGAAAATAACCCAGATTAGGATAATTTTAAATATCTAAGAATTCTTCCAAAAAGTGAACGCCGCAGATGCGTCATTCACGAGCCTGTAGCTCAGCCTGGTCAGAGCACTGCTCTTATACGAAACTGATCCATAAGGGTTGGATATCTTTTAGACCTGTTCTAAGAGAGGCAGGGGTCCTCGGTTCAAATCCGAGCAGGCTCATTATTCGGGTAGCTTTATTTAGGTAGTTTTAAAAAGTATTTTTATTTGAAAATAAAAGAATTCCTAGTGAAAATTAACCACAAGTGAACGAAGTGAGCCCCGATAGTTCAAAAGGTTTAACAACCTAGAACTCTCGGTTCACAGGAAATGCCCCGATAGTTCAGAGGCCAAGAATGCGACCCTTTCACGGTCGTGACCCGAGTTCGAATCTCGGTCGGGGCGTTCATACTTTGGGTTATATATATCCCGAAAAAAGGCAACGCTTTTAAGGTTTTAAATCTTGTTTTTTCAATTGAATAAAATGGAAAAATCAACTATGAAAATTTATTATGACACAGAATCAGACTATCTAGAAATTGTATTTGGAAAGCCCACAGAATGTGATTATGTTAAAATTGGCCCAGATACTTATAAAAAAGTTGACATAAAAACTGGTGAAATAAAAGGATATGCTATTTTTAATGTCAAGAAAAGCGATTCTCCATTAAAATCTATTAATATTGATCTTCCTAAAGGAATTATTGATGCTTCTTAACCACTACGCCCTGTAATGTGGTATCTGAATGGTGAAAAGAAAGAAGCCATTTCCCTTTTAGCCTACACTCTTGGCATATTGCTTGTTATAATAGTTGTTGCATTTCTTTTGCTTATTGCGCTTGTTTTGTAAGAGAATACCGACTTTTTATTGCTTAGACTTAGAATCCTTCTTTTTTATTGGCTCTTGTGTTTTTGCTGACTTCTGCTTTGGCTCTTTTGTTTCTGGCTTGCTTTCTTCTTTTGGTTCCGGAGCCACTTGTTCGGGCTTTCCCATGATAACAACATTGCCCATTGGCTTGTCTGGGAAACCAGCGCCAGCCATGCCAGGCATTCCCTTCATTCCAGGAGCTCCGCCTGGGAATTTTATAAGGTCAAATAATGACTTCTTCTCCATGAAAAGCACGCTGGCACTCTTGTCTTCAACATGCGCCTGAACTAGGCCAAGGCCCTTCAAAAACCCTGTGCAGTTCCAGACAGCTGCACCATCTGTAACATTCAGGAAAGCAAGAACTTTCTCTATTTCATAGGTCATGTCCCTGTTGTGCATCTCGTCAAGAATGGTAGATTTCATCTCATCCACATCCATCTTTATGTTTTCAGGCAATGGCTGAGGAATGAATTTCTTGCCTGTTATTGTTTTTGCGTGTTTGTTCTCTACTTTTTCAACCTGTTTATCAATTTTGAAGCTTATGAGATGTTTTTTCAGTGGTGAATAAAAATCAACCTGCGTTTCATTGTTGCCTTCATCAAAATCCCTTAAAAAGAATATAGAGCACAAGTATGCCTTAGAATCTTCTTCCATCAGCAACTTGTAAGCTGGAGATTTCTTGACTTTTTCTATGTAATGGGATGGTTTCATTTTATATTATTTATTAGTAATTGTTAATTAAGCTTTAATAGTTTTGCGGTAATTGATTAGTTGCTTCTGTTGTCTATTTCATCTTTTAATTTTTTTGCAAAAACACCCAGATTCATTGTTTTTATTCTTTTGTCACCCTTCACTCTTACAGCAACTGTCTTTTTCTTCTCTTCCTTGTCACCTATTACTATTATATATGGTATTTTTGCCAGCTCAGCATCTTTAACTTTTGTTGGAATAGGAATGGAACGAAAATCAGCGTCTATTCTTAAATTTAGAATTTCTTCCCCTAGTTTTTTAACTATTTTTCTTGCGTAAGGCCCGTTTCTGTCTGTAAAGCTCAAAATTCTTACCTGAGTTGGAGCAAGCCAGGCAGGAAGCCTTCCATTAGTATGCTCCAAAAGTATTGCAATAAATCTTTCAAGACTGCCATAAATAACCCTGTGAATAACTATGGGAGTTTTTTCTTTGTTGTCTTTGCCTATGTATTTAAGCCCAAATCTTAAAGGCATCTGCATGTCTAGCTGGATGGTTCCCATCTGCCATTCTCTCCCCATGGAATCTTCCATTATGATATCGACTTTAGGCCCGTAAAAAGCCCCGTCTTCTTTGAGAATTGTGAATTTCTTTCCGGATTTTTTCAGGATTTTCTTTAACTCGTCTTCTGCCTTGTTCCAGAGTTTGACATCTCCCATGAATTTCTTGGGCCTTGTGCCGAGCCTGAAAGAATATTTCATCCCAAAAATCCCGTAAAACCTATCACAAATTCTGATTATTTGTTCATACTCACTGGCAATCTGGTCTTCTGAAACAAAATTATGGGAATCGTCCTGCTGAAAACTTCTTACTCTCAAAAGGCCGGACAAGGTTCCGGAAAGCTCATACCTATGAAGCCTGTCTGTGTCTGAAATTCTTAGAGGGAGGTCTTTGTAGCTCCTGGATTTTGAGGAAAAAATAACCATTGCATTAGGGCAGTTCATCGCCTTAACCCCGTATTCTCCTTCCTCTGTATTTGATATGAACATGTGTTCTTTGTAATGGGCCCAGTGTCCTGAGATTTTATAGAGAGCGCTTTTATTGATCAATGGAGTCATTGTTTCCTGATAACCTAACTTCCTGTGCTCTTCTCTCCAGAATTTGATGAGCTCGTTGTAGATAATAGCACCATTTGGAAGCCAGTATATCATTCCGGGAGAAGACTGATTCAGCATGAACAATTCCATCTGCTGTCCAAGGATTCTGTGATCATTTTCCTTAAGCTTTGAGGTATCAAGTTTTGACTGCCTTATCTCGTGAAGAAAATCTTTTGGATTGTAGTCTCCTTGCTCCTCTTCTTTTTCTTTTCCTCCTGCTTCTGACCTGATTTCCCTCGATAATTCTGAAAGCGGATGCCCTTTGACTTTCAGTTCAAATTCTTTGTAATAACCGAATGGAGCCCTAACAACCTTGAACTTTTTCCCAAGTTCTTTTTCAGATTCAACTAAGATTCTTTCAGCAAGTTCTGGAGCAGCAAGATTGCTTGAAAGATGGGCATAAGGATAAAGAACAACTGTCTTGGCTTTTACTTGATAAGCTATGTCTTCTATGTTTTTTACCAGTTCCCCAACTGATTTTTCAACAGAATCTCCTTTTTCAACAGCAGTAAGAACAACGAGAGACTCTCCAACTTTCTGCCCTGTCTTTTCTTTTTCAGTCAGATCGGCAATTGTCTTCAGCGCTTTTTTCAGCGGCTTAAAGTTTATGTAATCAACGTGAAGTGTAAGTATTTTCATTCTAGTTCAAAGGGAAAGTAAGTTTTTAAAATATTTGATAAGATGATGGCAATTTAATAAGGAAAGCACAATAATATTGTCTATACCAACAAATTAGCATGATAGTTTAGAATTTTAATCGTTATCAATAATCTTGATAATTATCTCTCTTTGTATAAAAATTTCCCAACCTGTTTCTTTGCCAGTTCTCTTTTTTTCTGATGCTCTGCCAGAAAAACGTTTATCTTTTTTATCAGGTATTCTTTTAACTCCCCTGTCAAAAGCTTTCCTGACCTGTAATCTTTTTCAATTTTCCTTAATTTTTCGTCGTCTGGCTCAAAAAACATCTTCAGATACTGGAAGCTAACATCAACATCAGGATTTCCGCCTCTTTTTCTGTGCTCTTCTGCACTGTTCCCACCGCCGGAAAATGCATATTTCCTTATTTTATTCTCTACTTCTCTTGGTGAATCTGTCATTGCAATAAAAGAACTCTCGTCGCTGGAAGACATCTTTCCATTTCCTTTCAATCCTGGAAGAAAAAGATGATAGGTTGAAGATATTGGAATGAATTTGTGATCTTTATTTCTGCTTGCCATGTCTCTTGCAATTCTTATATGCGGATCTTGGTCAATTCCGACAGGAATAAATGTTGCGATGGACCCACGTTCAAACTCGGGAAGCTGCGGATGATACATATCTGCTGCCTGCAATAAAGAAGCATTCATTTTCCCGGGAGAAATGTCTCCGTAAACTGCTTTGAATTCGTTGAATGTTGCATATCTTGAAAAATTTGAAGCAAGCCTGTAGTAAGCATTTGATTTTTTTGCATTATTTGAACGCTCACTCTGAAAATAAAAATCAACATTCTCTGGTTTTAGTCCAAGAGCGATATAATTTAAAAGATATTGGTCTATTGCAATTTCTTTAAGTTCTTCAATAGTTTTTCCCCTGGCATTGTAAGCTTCAAGATCGGCAACTGCAATGTAAAGTTTAGCTCCTAATTTTTGATAGAAAATCATCTGCTGGGCAAGAATCATATGCCCTAAATGGAATTTTCCTGTTGGCATGAGTCCAGTCATCATAACAAAAGGCTTTTTGCTTTTAACAGCCTCAAAAATTTTTTCAAAATCCCTGTGGGCAAAGACAATGCCTCTTCTAAAAAGAAGATTTTCATTAAAAACCCCCGGCAATTTTTCAATTGATTTAATCCCAAACTCCATAATAAGCCTTTTGTAATCAATCTCCCCTGAAACTTCCCATGGTGTAACAGTCATGTCTTTAATTTCTTTCATTTTTTTGTCTATTTTTGATTAAAGTTCCCTTATTTTTTAAATATATCTAACTCTCCATATAAATTTATAAATAACTTCTCCTTGAAATTTACATGGCAAATAAAAGAGGAATAATAGCATTAATTGTCCTTCCAATTTTTTTGATGGTCTTTGCCATTCAGATGGTTTCCGCGAAAGTTATAATAAATACGCAGCCGAATCCTGTTTACAATCTTGGAGACACTGTTCCGGTTTCTGTGACTCTTACATCTCCGACTGCTGCCTCTGGTTTTTTGGAGATGACTCTTATCTGCGGAGCCAACAAGATAATTTTTTACAGAAATCCAATGAGCCTTACTGCAAACGAGCCCAAAAATGTGGAATCTTCTCTTATTCTTGAAAAAGTAATAATAGAGGAGCTTAAGGGCACATGCTCTATAAAAGCATCTTTAGGAGCAGATTCCGCTTCCACTGCTGATTTTGAGATCTCTGATCTTATAATAATACAGAGCAATGTTTCCAAAACAGAGTTCAACCCAGGGGAGAGTATTTTTGTTGAGGGAAACGCTGTCAAGGAAAACAGAGATTCCGCAAATGGTTATGCAGAGCTGAGCATATTAGACGGAAATTCAACTATTTTAATCCAGCAGGGAACAATGAACAACGGCTTGTTTTCCCTGAACATAAGTCTCCCTAAAGAAACAAAATCAGGTAATTATCTTCTCAGGATAACTGCATATGAACAGGATTTGCAGGGAGGAGTTACTAACACGGGATCTAAGGACCAGAATATATACATAAAGCAAGTTCCGACAAGCCTTGAGATAGTCTTTGAAACACAGGATGTGGAGCCAGGAACAAATTTGAGAGTAAAGGCTGTCCTCTATGACCAGACAGGAGACAAGATAGATTCAAATGCTTTCCTTACCATAAAGAACAACAAAAGCAAGATACTGGAACAGACAGAAAAAAGAACAGACGAATTTCTTGAGTTTCCCATAGCCTACAACGAAGGGCCTTTTTACTGGACAGTTGTTTCTGTATCAAACAAGCTTACAGCCGAATCTAATTTCAAGATACTTGAAAATGAGAGTGCCAGCATAGAAATAATAAACAACACTGTTCTGATAACCAACACGGGAAATGTCCCTTACAACAAGACAGTCCTTGTAAAAATAGGAAGCCAGCCATTTAACATAAATGCTTACATTAAAGTTGGCAATAGCGGGAGATGGGTTCTCACTGCGCCAGATGGGAAATATGATATTATTGTGAATGCAGACGGCCAAATCACAGGAGCCAGCATAGCGCTGACAGGTGATTCGATAGATGTCAAGAAAGCTTCTGCAGCTGTCGGAAGCCTTGTAAAGTTTCCGGCAATATGGATTTTTGTTCTGGCTATTCTTGGTTTTGTTGCTTTCATATTCTTCAAGAGAGGATACCAAAAAGCCTTCATAGGTTATATCAGCTCGGGCATTCAAAAAAAAAGCCATGGACAGGATAAACCCCAAGACTATATTTATGGCCCGAAGAGCAACAAGGCAGAGCTCGCTCTTTCTATAAAGGGGGACAAGCAGGACGTGAGCATGGTAACATTAAAGATAAAGAACATGGCTGCAATAGAGCATTCCCACGACAAAGAAGGCAGTGCCGGTGAAATGCTGAAAAAAGTAATAGATGTTGCCGAAAGTCACAAGGCTGCAACCTACAAGGACCACGACAGCATCTTTTTCATTTTTGCTCCGGCAAGGACAAAAACTTTCCATAACGAGGAAAACGCTCTCAGGGTTTCGCAAAGGATAAAAGAAATTCTCGAAGAGCACAACAGGCTTTTCAAGCAAAGGGCAGACTTTGGAATTTCCCTCAATTACGGAACAATAATAGGAAAGCAAGAGCAGGACTCCTTCAAGTTCATGGGCCTCGGGTCCATAATGACACAATCAAAAAAAATAGCAGCTGCATCAAATGGAGAAATCCTTATGGGAGAAAAGATGACCGACAAGCTGAGGAATATTGTAAAAACAGAAAAGCACAAGAGGGATGGCCTTGAGGTATATGCCATAAAGGAAATAAAGAACTATGAGCAGCACCAAAAATTCCTCAGAGGATTCATGAAGAGGATGGAGAAATAATAAAAAACTCGGAGTGATTATTTCTTCTTTTTCCTGGTCTGTTGTTCTTGCTTTTCACTTTCTTTCTCTTTTGCTATTTCTTCTTTGACGATTTCCTTGACATCTTTGGCAGAAAACTTCTTTTTCAGCGTTTCGGGCAGGAATATTCTCAGGCCTATTCCCATAGCCATTAAAATTATCCCAAGTACAAGGGAGAAGAGGAAAACGCTTCGTGTCGTGCTCAGGAACAGGTTGATTAAAGATGAGAAATCTCCAGCAAGGAAATAAAGCAGGTCTTTCAGCTTTAGAAGAGGAAAAGCGGAAAGTGTCAGCAGAGCTCCAACAATTATAGGAGTGTTTATCTTTTGCTCAATGAACAACAGTATAAGGGCTATCAAAACCAGCGAGGCAATTAAAGAAAAATAAAACTTTTGATTCCAGTATTCCCTGGCTTTTTCTGAAACAAGGAAAAAAGGAAGGCCTGTCTTTGAAAAGCAGTTCCAAAAATTGCAGTCATATTCTTTGTAATAAATGCTATGAACAGCGTCATCAAAAGTTTGATTTATTACTTCCTGAGGGCCTGTCGCATTCGCTACCGTATCACATGAGATGCTGAGGTTATAACCTTGGTAGTCAAAGGCATAATCTGTTTTGTTCTGGTTTCTGCAATAAGACTTGGCAATTCTTAAGGCATCTTCTGCAGCTTTTGTAAGATTGGAATCTCCAAGAATTTCTTTCGGCACTCCAGCTCCTCCTTCAGAGCCGGGAATGTCTACAACAAGAGGATACAATCCTGCCTTTACATTGTCATATTCCAGGGAAGACTGCAGGATGAAAAAAGAGTTCATGGCCAAAAACGAAAAGAAAAGAAGAATTCCCAGTATAAACACAAAACTGCTCCTGAAAAATCCCATAAGAAACAAAGGAAAAAAGTATTTATAAATATTAATAAATATGAAAAAGATATTTCAATTAAGTGGGTAAGGGTTTAATGATAGCAGAGATTACCCCGCCACTACAAAAGCTTATGTTCTATTAAAACTTTTTAAATATCACCAAAACTTTCTTATGAGAAAGTTTTATTAACTAAAAATATTTTTTTATTATATGAACCTAAAAAAAGAGGTTGGGGAAAAGCAGGACTTTGTCAGGTGGTTTTCAGGCTTAAATAAAAGCTCAGGCCAAATTGCCGGTGGAAAGGGTGCGAATCTGGCAGAAATTTATAATCTCGGAGTACCTGTGCCTCCTGGTTTTGTGATTACGGCACAGGCATATGACTATTTCATAAAAAAATCAGGGATTAATGAAAGGATAAAGGCTCTTCTGGAAAAAATAGATTATGAGAATACAGGGCTTCTTGATAAGATTACAAAAGAAATCCGCGGGCTTATAGAATCTGGAAGATTTACAGAAGAGATGAAGAATGAAATTCTCGAGGCTTATGACATTCTCTGTGCAGAGAACTCAAACTTGAAAGACAAATCAGCAAGCGATATAATCAAAAAAAATCCAGAGCCTGTTTTTGTTGCTGTAAGAAGCAGCGCAACAACAGAAGACCTTGCAGAGGCTAGTTTTGCAGGGCAGCAGGAAACTTTCCTCAATGTCAAGGGAAACGATGATTTGCTTGTTTCTATAAAAAAATGTTTTGCTTCTCTTTTCACTCCAAGGGCAACATACTACAGGAATAAAAAAGGATTCAAGCATGAGAATGCCAGCCTGGCTGTTGTTGTCCAGAGAATGGTAAATTCAGACAAATCAGGGGTTATTTTCTCAAAAGATCCTTCTATGAAGAGAGAAGATGTGATAATAGAATCGGTATGGGGTCTTGGTGAAGGCGTTGTCTCCGGAAGAGTAACGCCTGACAGATATCTTGTTTCTCCAAACGGAGAAAAAATCCTGGAAAAAGAAATAGGGGACAAAAAAACAGCAATAATCAGGAATGAAGAAGGAGGCCAGCAGACAGTAAAGCTGAAAGAGGAAAGATCAAAACAACAAGTACTGAAAGATCACGAAATAACAAAGCTTGCTGAAATTGCGCTAAGGCTGGAAGCGCATTACAAAAAACCCCAAGACATAGAATTTGCAATAGAAAATGGTGAAATCTTCATAGTCCAGACAAGGCCAATAACAACTCTTGAAAAAAGGTTTGTCTCTTCAGAGCTTAAAGAACTGAAAGGAACTGTGATTCTGAAAGGTTTGGCAGCTTCGCCAGGAATAGGTGTTGGAAAAGTGAAAATAGTTTATGAAGTAAAAGATCTTGAAAAAATTGCCAAAGGAGATATTCTAGTAACAGAGATGACCAATCCAGACATGGTTGTCGCAATGCAGCGTTGCTCTGCAATAGTAACTGACGAAGGCGGATTGACCGCGCATGCCGCAATTGTCTCCAGGGAAATGGGAATTCCCGCTGTTGTAGGAACGCAGGAAGCAACCAGAAAATTAAAAGACGGGGAAGTTATAACTGTTGATGGGTTCACCGGAAAGATTTACAAGGGAAAAGTCTCAGAGTCTGTCCAGAAAGAGGTAAGGCCTGTTGCCTCAAAGACAAAGACAAAGCTTAAAGTTATTCTTGATCTTCCGAGTTTTGCTGAAAGAGCTGCAAAAACAGGAATAAAAAGCATAGGGCTTGCCAGGCTTGAGGGAATAATTGCAGAATCTGGAAAACATCCGAATTATTTTCTTGAAAAAGGAAGAATAAAGGACTATGAAGAAATAATTTTCCGGGGAATAAAGAAGATGTCAGACTACTTTGACGATATATGGGTGAGGACTTCAGACATAAGGAGCGATGAATTCCAAAATCTTGAAGGCGCTCCAAAAAAAATTGAGGCAAATCCCATGCTTGGAATGCATGGAATAAGATTCTCCTTAAAAAATCCAGATATTCTGAAAGCAGAACTCAACGCAATGAGGCGTGTTCTGGAAAGCGAAAATGGAAGCAAAAGAGGAAAATCAATAGGAATCTTGACTCCGCAGGTTGTTTCTGTTGAAGAAGTAAAAAAATTAAAGGAGATGGTGGAAGAGGTTGGTTTCAAAAATGCAAAGATTGGGATAATGATAGAGACTCCTGCAGCTGTTCAGATAATAAAAGAGGTTTGCGATGAGGGCATTGATTTTATTTCTTTCGGAACAAACGACCTGACACAATACACGCTTGCTGTTGACAGGGGAAACGAACAGGTCCAGGAAATTTATGACGACATGCATCCCTCTGTTTTAAGCCAGCTCGCTTATGTGATAAGGATATGCAGAAAAAATGGAGTTGAAACAAGCATCTGCGGGCAGGCAGGAAGCAAGAAATCCATGGTTAAGTTTCTGGTTGAGCAGGGAATAGACAGCATAAGCCTAAATGCAGACGCTGCCGCAGACATATCAGAATATGTTTCAGAATTGGAAAAGAAAACAACTAAGATAAGAGAGGCTCCAGAAGAAGAGTTCAGGAATGGGCAAGAGGAAGAATCAGAAGAGCAGAAACAGCCGCATAAAAACTTCTCTAAAAATTCTTGGCAGGGGACGAAAGATGCTCAATTGGATTCTGCTTTAAATGAGGATAACGAGCTTCCTGTAATTCCAGGAACAGAGTACATGAAAGCCCAAGAAGAGATTGGGAGAGAAGAAATTGCAGGACAGATTGAAAAGCAAGAACAAATTGGGAAACAGGAAGAGATAGAAGAAGCTGAAGAAAAAGTTCAACAACAGAAACAAGATGAGCAGCAGGAGAAAATTAAAGAGCAAATCCACGAAAAGGAACTGAAAGAAATAGAGGAAGCTTTGGATATCTTCTGAAAAATGATAAGGATAATTTTAAAAGTAATAAATCCCTTGCTAAGCCATGGCTAAGATGGCTTCTTCTAAGAAGAAAAAGAGTGGGAAAGGGGGAAAGAAATCAAAATCCACAGAGGTCGTTTATCATTCTACAAAAGAGATAAAGGTCGAAAGAGAGCTTATTGAAAATTTCATAGGGCTTCAAAGAGTAATGGTAAGTCTTTCTTCAAAATTTGAAAACTTGTCTTCCCAGATTTCAAGGCTTCTGAACCTGTTTGAGGTTTCGGCAAGAGCTCTGGCAAAAAAAGAAGTTTCTTCAGGAGAGTTGGATTCAAGGAGAGTGATGGAAAAACTTGAAAACATTTCCCAGCAGGCAGGTTTGATAGGAAAAGGGCTTGCTCTTATTCATGAAGTAGGGACTGAAAATGAAAGGCCTGCAATCCCTGTCCAGAAGAGAGAGGGTTTTCAGCGCTCTTTCCAAAATCAGGAATCTTCCCCAGCAGCAACTCCGGCTAGCTACCAAAATTATCAGAATGTTTCTTCTATTGGACTTTCCAAGCAAAAAATTACAAGAGAGATTGGAGAATCTGAACAACCAAAAGACAGGAAATTGACAGAGGACGCAAATGCAGGAACAAATATCTAAAGACTCTGACTCAAAGGCAAGTTTTCTTTTAACGTTTACAAAAGAGCTTATCAAGAGCACAAGTGCTTACCAAAATGCCGTCATAAAAAATAAAACAGGTGGGATTATCACAAAGTACAGGACAGAGAAAAAGGCTGAATTAAAAGAACATAGATTAAGTCAGCAAAAACAGGCAGAATTCTCAGGAACAGGACTTACAGAAGAAATAAGGAAAGAAGAGATAAAAGAAATCGTGAAGGAAAAAATAAAAAGTGAGGCTAAAACTGTTTCTCAAATGGAAAAATCAGCTTTATTGCCTGATTTAAGACAGCTAAGGATGATTTCAAAGCCTGTGCAAAGAACAATGCAGAAGCCAATGCTTTTAAGAACAGATTTAAGAAGGCCTGCAAGAATTCTTCCCCCTGTTCTAATGATTCCGGAGCCAGCACTTCCTGAAACTGTCAGTTACCTCAGGCCGCAGCC
>JBBTAK010000023.1:0-6207 GCA_038044245.1 Nanobdellota archaeon | reverse complement strand
GTCTTTTGAACAAGAGTGTTTTCTTTCCTCTCTTTTTCTCCCCTTTTCATTCTGTTTACAATTGCTGAGGAAACTCCCAAAGCAGTCCCTGCAGCAAAGGTTATAGGGGTGAAAACTATTGCTGGAAGTGAACCAACCCACTTCATCGCTTCTATCCCTAAATTTTCGGATTTAAGAGGAAAAGCCCAGTATCTTGTTAAAATAAGAGGAGCTACAATTCCTGCAATCACTCCACAATAGACATTCAATCTTTCTCTGAGATTAAATGCACTATCCTTTAGAACTTTATTAGCCTCTCCTAATGGATTGTATAGTCTAATTTTTTGTTTTTATTTCTTCTTTTCTTCTCCAACTAACTTTTCCAGGTCGCCACTGATTGCCTTATCTCTTAAGCCAAGAGCCTTTGAGGCACCCTGTGTTCCAATATGCAGCATATATCCGCTAATCAGAGTTTGAGCAAGCTTTTTCTCTACTTTAGCCTTAGAATTAAGCAAGTCAGAAACGTATCTGCCTTTGTAAGCTTCCTTAATGCTGAGCTTTGAACCCATAAGACTCATCAAGTCTTCAACTTTAACTGCTCCAATAGATTCCTGTGTGATTGCTGCTGCTGTCTCTATGATTTTGTATTCAGAAACATTCCCCGAATATCTTTTTCCACCTTGTCTTGAGCCAAGAAGGCTGTTATAAACAAGGCTGAATTCCTTTCCAGATTTGAGATCATGTGCATCGGCCCTTCTCAGTGAAGGTCCGTATAAGAATTGTTCGACAGAACCCCTGTCATGCTCACCAAAACTCGGATCTGATTCTACAACATAAGATGTTGCGAGATTAGAGAGGTTTCTTGCTCCAAGATTTTTCAGGGCTATCTCTCTTCTTTTTTCTTTTAGAGCATTTGATTCCTCTTTGCTCATTTTTTTTACTTGTGCTATTTTTGCTTGCATTGTCATTTTATTTTGTGTTTGGTTGTGGTTTACAATTTTCTAGAGATTCAAGGATTAAATCAACAGACCAGTCTTTAATATCTGGTCTTAAACCAAGATTACTTCTAAATAGCCAAGACTTTTCATTAAGTTTTCCTCTTATATATTGTCTTTGTACTTCTGCAGGCTGTCCTTTCAAAAAACCATATTCTAAGCAATTTTGTGCAGTAGTTTCCTGTTTTAAATCATAAGATAGTTTACCTAATCCAAAAGAGAGTACACCAGTTAATAGAGATGCACCTATTTTAGTGGCTAGTGAATCTCTCCTGTCTCTTTGAATATTTGTTTTCATATTTTCCCACAAAAACCAACTTTATAAACCTTTCTATTTTGTTACTACTTAAGAATTACTTTCATATCTTCCGGCTTCCTGAACTCGTAAACTATCCTCATCTTGCAGGGAAGCTTTGGCTTCACCCTTTTCAGTATCTCCCTGGCTTCCTGGGAAGCCTTTTCGCTTGCCGTCGCTATCATGAATATCCCGCTTCCTTCCTTCACAAGCGCAGCCTTTCCAACAGCTTTTCCGAACGAGAGCTGCATTCCTGTAGACATCCTGTCTGCTCCTGCAGCTGTCAGCATTTTGTTCTCTCTCTGTATGTGGTGTGGAAATGGAATTACTTTGAAGAAATACTGGCCTGGAAACTCTGTATCCAGCTGCTTGTCAATATACTGCCTGCTTGCCTCAAGGGCATTATGCCTTATCTGTGCGCTTTCCTCAGCAACCAGAGTCAATACATACGGAAGCTTTCCCTCTTTGAGCATTTTCCACGAGCCCATTGAGAATTTGACAATTGCCTGGGGCGGAACTGTCTTTATGTAAGACTTCCCTTTCTTGCTGCTTATCCTTGTATAAGGAACAACATGCATTTTGGTATATGATGATGCTTTTCTTAGTCCCATTTTAATCTGGTCTGTCAATTAGGTATATAGAGTATCTCTCCAAATTCGTTTCCAAGCTCATTTTATTTAAGATTTCTTTAATCTCATCAACGCTTTTATTTATGTTTATTATGCTTGCGCCGCTTTTTGTTCTGATGCTCAGTCTGTAACTTTTTGATGGGTCTAATTCTCCTAATTCATCTAATGTCATTGGCCTCTTAGATCCACTTTCCAAATATGTTAAGTTTAATCTTTCTGTCAATCCAGAATTTTCCATTTTAGCTTTTTATCTCTAAATCGGCCACGCTTGGACGATTTTTTACTTATCTAAAACCTCCACTTTTGTTGTAATTGCCTGGCCTGGCAGTCCCCGCTCAAAAATCGCCCTTACAAGGCCCTTGTTTCCGTGAGATGCCATGATTTTTCCCGTGATGACTTTCCCTGCAGGAGATTTCCATGAAACCTCTTTTCCTATAAACTTCTCTGCCTCTTTCCTGCTCTTGCTTCCTTCAAGCTCAAGCAAAAAGTGCTTTGGAGTGACAGTTGACCTTCCCCTTCGAAATTGTATAACTTTTCCGGTTGTCATGTTAATTAATGTATTAATCAGTAATTAATTAACTGAAAAAATAGTTTTTAAAGGTTTTGAGGAGAAAATATATTAGATATAATACAAATCGCCTTCAAATTCATATGCAATCACTTCTTGATTCCATTCTTTCTTTTTTTGCAAAAGCCATTCCTCCAAAGCTTTTCTGTGTTTTTTAAAAATAGGAACTTCTACAAAACTCATAATTCTAGCGACGCGTTCAGTTATGATTTTATGATTTACTTTTGATAAAAATTCTCCATGATTTATTTCATCATTAGTAACTCCCCCAAATAGAGAAATAAATTTATTTTCAACTTCTTTTACTCTCTCTTTAAATTCTTGAGAAGTTATTTTTTTGCCTCTAATGTCTCTGTCTACAATATAAACAGCATTTGCTACTGATAATTTCTTAATTCTTTTGGGCATTTTTTGAAAGGGGTTAGGCGCATAAGTGTAAGTCTTTTTCATATTTTGAATAGAAAATAGAAGTATAAAAATTTATATTTCAATTATCCCTTGAATATAAATTAATTCTTTAGTAGTAACAAAATAGAAGGATTTATAAAGTTCGTTTTTATTGGATTTTTATGAAAAAGACATTGAGAAACATACTTTTGGGAACAATCGCAGCAACAGCTTTGTTTGGTGGTTGCGATTCTACAGGATCTAAAAAACCAAGAGATTCCTCAGAAATATCTTTTGAGATGGAAAGTTATAACTCTAAAAGTGCAAGAGAATTATGTAATATAGTTTCAGAGAAGGAGTGGGTGAAAGCAGAGCCTTTGAAAACAAAACGTTGGTTTCATTCTACAGGACGCCTTAATAATAGTGGAAGACCTGTTGGTAGTTACGGAGCTATGACTTATCTGCTTGACTCACGTGACAACTCAACTATAATCTCCCCAGGGTTCCATTCAATAACACCTCTTGGTCGAGATATGTATCTTGGTAGAATAGGTTCAGCATGTTATGTCTTACGTTATAATATAGATGGTGAAAGAGATAGTGTAGATGTAATAGCTAAGACAGAAGGTGCTTCAAACCCCCCACGTCACGAATAATACAAAGATTTTTTAAAATTCTAGATTATTATCTCAAAATCGCCGAGCTCTTTTTTAACAAGCTCAAAAATCCTTGGATTGATTTCAAGGGACTTTGAAAGCTTCTGGTGCTCCACATACGCTGAAACTTCTTTATCATCTGAATCGGCAATTGTGTTTGTTATTTTCCTGATTTTTCCTTCAAAGAAGAGGAAGCTTGCGCCGCTGCAGTTGAGTAATTCAGCCGCCTCGGGCTTTCCGTCTTTATGATATCTGAGCCTCATTCTTCCCTTTTCCATTCCCATGAGATCAGCCCTCTGGGAATAATCAATAAGATCATTTATCAATATTGAAGCATTTTTTCTGGCTTCATCCACTTTTCTGGAATCGAGCTTGCCTTTTTTGAATTCTGTTTTTGCAGCTATGACATCTCTCAGAATTTTCGTATGATTCTGCGTGAATTTTCCCTGCTTGACCAATTCCTCAAACGCAGAAACAATCTCTGTCCGGGTCTTTTTTCCTGAGATTGCCTCCAAAAGATTGAAAATGTCTTTGTGTATCTGCTCTATGGTTTTTTCCTGCGCTCTCTTTTCTATCTGCTTTCTAAGTTCTTCCAGTCTTTTCAAGTAGTCTTCAGTATCTTTGAGCATCTTGTCCAAATCTGCCCCGCTGATTTCCTTTAGTTTTTCATGCTCAAAGTCCTTGTATGCCTGGATTATATTTTCCAGAATTGTTATGTATTTCTTTTCCAGCATCTTCTCCTTGTCAACAAAGATTTTTTTCATGTCGTTGGCTGTCTGTTTTGGCGTAGGAGGAGCAAGGCCATAAAGCATCAGCAAAGCCTGGCTAGGAGTTGTAATGCTCCAATAAATATCATGGACCAAAATATCCAGCAAAGCCTGTTTTGCCCTTTTCACCGATTTATCTCCCATTGACATGAACATGTCTATTGCCTCAGGGCTTGGCTTCAATCTCCCCATCTTCAGCAAAGCTTTCCATGGAAGAAAAGTTCCCCTGTCATACAATGGAACGCCGTCTCTGATGAAAGTGAACATTACCGGATTAGCATCCTTAACAGACTCCCAGAAATCGGTCAGAAGATAAACCTGCACGTTCAGGAGATTTTTCTTTGATCCTGCAAGTGCAACAGCCTCTGAAATATACTGGAGAATCATTCCCCTTAACCTTTCTTTCAGCTCGAGGCGCGGCATTCTCTTTACATCTGTGTCATTTATCACTATGAATGAATCAATGTCAGATTCCTTGACAGTATCTCCCCTGACCATGCTTCCTGCTATGACATATGAAACAACATATTTGTCAAATTTCTGCAAAACAAGAGCCTTGTGTATTTCAGCCACGCGAAGCGCCTCAAGGATTCCCTTGTCGTAGAGAGGGTAAGACATTCCTATCGCAGATACAAGGTCAAACTTGCTGTCTAAACAAGCTTCCCAGATATCAACAGAAGTTTTCAGATAAATCCACACGTCTTTTTTTATCTTGTCAATTTCTGATATCATCTCTTTCTTTATCTTCGGGATTTCCTTGAATTTTTCCTCAGGAACAATCACATAAAGATGATTTTTCTTCTGTAGTTTTTCAGACTCTTCGGCAGGAACATTTTCTCCTAGTTCATCTTCTATAAACATTTTCACAGCCTGGGGAGCAATTATTCCTATTGCCTGGATAAATGGATATTTTTTGACAATGAGGGCCTTTATCTTGTCAAACTCCTTCTTTGTCTTCTCCATCTCTTTCTGGAGCTTTTCTGTTCCCTCTGGAAGAATTGGTTTTTTTGCAGAATACTTCGTATCTAGATCCATTCCGGGAATTTCCTGGATTTCGTCTTTGTTTCCTCTTCTCGATTCCTTGCTTTCCCTTTGTTTTGCCTTGTTACTCATTTTACGGATGAAAATATGCTTTTACACTTATAAACGTTTTTATAAAGCTTCCCAAATCAAAATAAACAAGAATAAACCAAAAACTTAAAAGGATTCTTCCAGTATAATTTTCAAGGTCCGTTAGTCTAATGGCAGAACACCTCGTTTACACCGAGGAAGCACAGGTCCGATTCCTGTACGGACCATGTTCTAAAATTTTAAAAAGTAAAATTTGTTATATTGCTTATGAACAGATATCTGAAAATTCTTTTATTGGGTTCTTGGGTATGGTATCTTGGAGAGGGTTTGTTTGGCCCATTATATGCAATTTTCGCAGAACGCATTGGTGGAGACATTCTTGAAATAACAGGGGCTTATTCATTATATCTTATAAGCCTTGGCGTTCTTTCAATTTATATAGGAAAGATATCAGATCATCACTCTAAAAAAAAATTGATGGTGATTGGATATGCATTAAATGCAATTGCAACTTTTGGGTATCTTCTTGTCGATGCACCAGTAAAATTATTTATTGTACAAGGATTACTGGGTCTCTCAGCCGCATTAGCAAGTCCAACTTGGGATTCTTTATTCTCATCACATTTGGACAAAAAGAATAAGGGAGAAGAATGGGGTTTTTATGAAGGGGGTCCTAAAATAATAGCGGGAATAAGTTTGCTGGTCGGAGGATTTATTTTGACAAAATTCAGTTTCCAGACTTTGTTTATAATCATGGGAACAATACAAATAGTAGCAACAATAGTTCAGGCACAAATTTACAGGCTGGATAAAAAGTATTAAAAATAGTTCTTAATTCTCTTTTTCGTGCGCTGTTGGTT
>JBBTAK010000022.1:0-7834 GCA_038044245.1 Nanobdellota archaeon | reverse complement strand
CATTATCTTTAATGAATTTATCAGCATAATCCCCTGTCTGTAGTTCTCCCATGCATAATGCCTGGGAAAAAAGCATTAATCTCCCCTCAACAAACCTATAATTATCATCAACAGAAAATCCGCAATCAATCATCATTTCAATAAAATCTATACAACTCTCTATCTTTTCAGGAACAATTTCAAAGTATTCTGGGCCATCTGTTTCATAAATCTTACAAATGTCTCCATAAAGCTCCCTTAATCTTTTTATAAATCTCTTACGAAAATATTCATTAAAATTGCCTCTTTTATCAATTGCCCTCATTCCTCTTCCTTTCCGTCAACAACTCCTGCTTCAGAAACAAAGAAAATACATTCATTGTCTGGAAGATTTGGAGAATCAATGAGTTTTGCAACCCTTGAATCTTTTTTTCCCCTTCGCAGATAAATCCTATATGTTGAAGCATGGCCGACAATGTGGCCCCCTATGGCTGTCGTTGGATCCCCGAACATCTGGGCAGGATTTGCCATTACTTGGTTAGTAACGTAAACAGCAAGATTGTATGTCTCTGCCAGTTTCATCAGTTGATGTATGTATCTGTTAAGTTTCTGCTGCCTGTCTGCCAACTGCCCTCTTCCTGTGAACTCTGCACGGAAATGTGCTGTAAGAGAATCAATTATCATGAGCTTTATTGGTTCTCCGGATTTTATCATCTCTGAAATCTTGTCCAGAAGAAGAATCTGGTGGTCTGAATTAAAGGCCCTAGCCACGAAAATGTTCTTCAGGACTTTCTCGGGATTTACTCCTAATTTTTCAGCTATCTGCTTAATTCTTGAAGGCCTGAAAGTTCCCTCTGTGTCTATGAAAACACATTTTCCACTAGCTCCTCCTTTTTCAGGAGGGAACTGCACATTCACAGCCATTGTCAGGCCAACCTGTGTTTTTCCGCTTCCGTATGCCCCGAAAGCTTCTGTTATTGCCCTGCTTTCAATTCCTCTTCCACCCAAAAGCGCATCAAAATTCTTGCTTCCTGTTGTAACATGATTGATATTTTCTCTTTTTCTTGCATATTCTGTTCCCTCAACAAAGCCAAGGTCAAGCATCTTTCTGGCAGCCTGTATAACTTTGCGGGCAACAGCTGGAGACACGCCAGCGACCTCTGAAAGGTCGCTAGGAGTTATAACAGCAATGCTCATGAGATCATAGATTCCTGCACTTTCAAGCTTTGCAGCAACAGCAGGACCAACGCCTGGAAGGTCAGTCAGCTTTACTTCCTTGCCTTCCTTGCTTTCGTTCTCTTCATCAGAATCAGAAACAGCTTCCTTGATTTCTTTAACATCCTTTGCATCAGATTTTCCCATTTACAATCCAACCTCCAGCAATCTTTTATCAAATATAGGGAAGTTTCTAGAATTTCTTGGGATATGTGTTATTTGCTTTCCTTTTTTAACCCCATAAGAAGTAAAAAAATAAAAGTGTGTTTGTATCTCTTCTGTGGATTCTCTAGTAGAAACCAACATAAGTTTTGCATTAATATTATAATATTCAACTCTTGCTTGTTGTTGCTGGTCTTCTTTAGAAATTCCTATTAATTCAATCTTTTCTCCAACAGAAATATCTTCAAGTTTTGAATCTTTTGTTATTCTTTTAATGCTGGATTCCTCTGACATAATTCTCAAAGATGTGGCTTATTTATAAAGATTTTTTGCCTGTGAGATATATTTTAAGAATTGGTTATTTTTAGTTTTTAGACTGATTAGACGATTAGAAGAGTTAGTATATTTTAACGATTTTTATACCACGACCCAACAGCTAATAAGATGACTCCAACCCCAAGAAGAGCGTAAAATCCAAAATCAGATAGGGAGAAAATTTGAGTATCTGAAGGAAATGGCCAAGTAATTCCAAACATATTTCCCAATAATGTATAAATAATGGTGATTATAATAACAATCCACCCTAGCTTCGTTATAAAACCCATTCTTTAAATAAAGGTAGGGACTTTAAAAATATTTCTCTACTTTCCCTCAAGCTCGGCTATGACTGCATCAGGCTCGGCATCTTTTACATCTTCTATTATAAACTCTTTCGTGTTGAAGAAAGAATTGTTTCTCACGTTTCCTGTAAATACCATCTCTCTTCCAAGAAAACCATTTTTTTCCTCTGCAAACTTTGCAGCATCTTCCAGCTGGGAAAATCCGAGCTTTAGCAATGCCTCGTGGAACAAAACAGCCCTGATTGAATCTGTGCCGTCATCAATAACCAGGTTTGAAACAGCCCTTTTTTGAGAAATGACCTTTCCGTGTTCTGTGCATGAAAAAGCCTCGCCTTCTTGAACAACCTTTTTATTGCATTCTGGGCAGATATGAAAAAACTTGGGCTCAAAAACCTGGAGGACAAATGCCCTTGAACTCACATTTTCTCCGATTTTGAACTCGCTTATATCTTTCTTTCTGATTGTTTTTTCTGTCTTCACATCTTCCAAAACCTCGCTGCTTTTCTTCATTTCAGAAAAGCTTCCAAGATGAAGTTCATTATCTCTCATAGTGCCATTGGAAATTTCAATGGTTGTCCCCAAGGCAATCTCTCCTCTTTCTATCATTCCTATGTGATTTGTATCCCATAACACGACTTTTATATTTGCAGTTTCATCTGCAATCCAGAGATTTGTAACCTTGCTTTCTTCTCCTTTCTTTGTCCTGAAAGTCCTCACAGGAAAGAGGTTTATCACCTTCCCTATTGTATTGGCCTTTCTCATTCCCGGAAGAAGCTCGTTTATCTTCAGCTTTTCATTTTCAAATGAAATCCCAAGTTCAGAAGCGACAACCTGTGCAGCCCCTTCCCTGCTGATAAGCCCTGAAAGTTTTTCCCTTTTGAATTCAACTCGCCTCTCAATCTCGTCTTTTTCTAAACCAGAGGTTTTTGAGATCTTCTCGATTATTCTTTCGTAATTTCCCTGAACCATTTTCCTTTTTATCCTTTTAATTTTAAGATTTATATGATTTTTAAGTATTTTGATGGTTTTAATGCTTAGTTTAAGATGAGAGTTAATTTTAACAATGACTATTTTTAATAAGATATTGTTAGATTATGTGGATATTTTATATTAACATTATTTATCATCAATCATCGTCACATTTATAAAGAAATTTTTGGTTATTTTTTACATGAGCGTCGCCGCAGTAAAGATAAAGATCATGCCGGATTCTCCAAAGGCAGACATGGCAAAGATGGAGAAAGATGCAAAGGCAATTCTTGAAAAAAACGGGGTTAAAAATCCGAAATTTGAGGTTGAGCTCATAGCTTTTGGCTTGAAAGCCTTGATAATGATGTTTGGTTGGCCTGAAAACAAAGAATTGGAAGAACTGGAAGAAAAACTAAAAAAGATAAAAGAAGTCAGCTCTGTTCAAGTCATTGACATAAGAAGGGCTATAGGATGATTAAGAAAGCAGAAGATATTAAAAATTCTTATAAGAAAAGAGATGTTTACCCATAAACTCGCCTAGGGCGACGAAAAAGCTCAAATACTCCCCACGCTCCTATAACAAATGCTGCAATGAACCATGCCAGATACACATAAGGAAAATTATCCCCAAATTCAACAGGAGGCCAAGAAAAGACTTCAGTTCGAAGAAAAATAAGTGCAAAAGACAATATAATAAGAAGTATACCTCTAAGTTTACCCATTTTATAACAAGAGAGAGAGTTTAAAAATATTTCTGTATTTTTATTGAGAAGGAATTACTCTTCTTTTAGGCAATGCAAACCCAACAATTAATAAAAAAACTCCCAGCATGACAAAGATAACACTGGTTGTATTCTCAACATTCAAACTAGGAAAAAACGAAGGCAGCACCCAAACATAAAGGAAAGTCACAACAAGCACAAGAAATCCTAGCTTGGTTATGAAACCCATTTTATAAAAAATGAGATAGGATTTAAAAATATGTTGTTATTTTTATCAAGATGTTAACTCCAGAACAATCGGAAAATTTTAAGAAACAGCTGATAGAGCAGATAGAATCATCTTTTCCTGAAGACAAGAAGGAGTTTGCAATCTCGCAGATAGAATCAATGGATTCCGAACAGCTTGAAAAATTCCTGATAAAGAACAGGCTTCTTAAAAAAGCAGGGGCAAACACAGGCGTTGGGCATTGTGTCTTCTGCTCAATTGTTTTCGGAGACATAAAATCGCACAAGATAGCAGAGAACTCAAAGGCAATCGCTGTTCTTGAAATAAATCCTGTTTCCAAAGGCCATGCAATAATAATCCCTAAAGAGCACATCACATCTGAAAAAGAGCTGCCCCCACAAGTATCTGAGCTTTCTAAGAAAGTTTCTTCACTCATAAAGAAAAGATTAAAGCCACAAGAAATAAAAATTGAAAACTTAAATATTTTAGGACATGAATTCATCAATATTATTCCGGTTTATGATGGTGAATCAACAAGTGAAAGAAAGCCTACGTCTCCTGAAGAACTCGAAGATTTACAAAAAATTCTTAAAAAAAGATCTTCTAAAGGACAGGTTCAAGTTAAAAAAAATTTAATAAAAAGTATCTCGAGAAAAATAGAGGAAAGATTTTGGTTACCAAAAAGAATACCTTAATCCAAAAAAGCCATTAATCCACAGGTAAAACAGAACCAAGAGGCTTATAAGAAAAACAGGAGTGAATGGAATTCCTTCTCTTATCATTACTTTTTTGTGTTTTTTTCTCAGGAAAACGATTTCTTCCTTCTTCAGGCCGCCCCAGTCTGCCTTTATTGTTTTGCTTCCAATCAGAACATCTTTGTAAAGCCAGTCTCCTTCCCTTAGCTTGCTTGCATCTACTGTTTTTATCATAGAAGTCTCATCTACTGCCTTGGCATAGAAATAAAAATAAGGGAAAATGAAAACTAATATAGCAATAAAAACCATGTACAGACTTAGGTATCCTAAGATAGCTAAAACAACACTGAAGAAAGTGGATAAGATAAATACTCTCTTATTTAATTTAAACTGCTTTTTGAATTCTTTCTTGAATTTCCCATAGTTTTTTATGCACAGGCTTAAACTTGCTATCAGGCTGTAGATAGCCCCTGCCAGAAGAAAGATGATAAAAAAGTATAGAAAAGTTTCAAGATTATCATAAAAGTTTTTAGAAAATGGAAGAACTGCCCCGAGAGCAATCAGCAGTTTGGCATCTCCACCTGCAAACATCTTTCCGTAATAAAGCAGGTTCCCCAATACAAAAAATATCGCAAGCCCGATGAGTCCCTGATAAAGGAATTCAAAAGTTCCCGCAGAAAACAGGGAATAAAAAAGCCTGAATCCGAGTGCAAAAACTATCAGGGAAAAATTCAGCCAGTTTGCTATTTCCCTTGTTTTAAGATCCTGAACAACGGCAAAGACAATCCACACTAGAGCTAAAACAAATAAAAATATTGCTTCAAACATAAAGATATTTAGTAAAGATTATTTAAAAACTTAATAGAAAATCAATGTTAGCCAAGAAGGAATTATTTATTTAAGGGTATTATATCGGTCTTCAGAAGCTCATTTTACAAAGCTCTTCTCCACCACTCTCTGGCTTCCGCCTTTCCTGTAGGGGTGCTTCTTTTTCTCCCTTCTTTTGTCTTTCCTTTTTGTCCTCTTCTCAGAAAAGCCGTAGTCCATGGCAAGGTAAAGAGCAATGCTGTTTAAAAAAGTTGAGATTTAATGTTATAAAAAATCTTATAAAATATATTGATGTCTAGTATGAATTGCTCTAGAATATCTTATCTTTACTGGGGTTGAGGACATTCAATTGATGGGCATTCATCTATTCCATACTTACTATAATCATCTGGCGTAGTGGTTGTTGCAAAAAAGTAGCAAGTCTTGGTCACTGATTTCTGTGCTTTGTCATCTGCGTCAGCGGGAAGGTCTTCAGCCTTCAAAGTTCTTGGAGAAGTGCAGTAACTATATTGGTTGTTTGTGGCACATGCAGCAGCGCAATTGGTCTTTATGCTTTCAACATTGTTAGTTGAAAAGAAGAATGGAAATACTCTATCCCAGCCCATAGTAAAACCTAAAATAACAACAACAAGGATTACTAATCCTATGATAAGGCCTATTATTGTGGCAGTTGACATCCCTTCCTGCCCCCTACGATTTCTTGGAAAGAAAGCGTTGTTCACCTTTTTATTCCTCATATCAGACCAAGGGTTATTTTGTTTAAAAATGTTTTTGTTTAAGGCCATGGAAAGCTAACTGATATGTCAGATTGTTGGATAAGAATATTTCCCTGTGAATCTTCCTTAAGGTTCAAAAGAGTTTTTATCTGCTCTTTGTCATAGCCAAGGTTTTCATAAAAAGAGATTCTTTCCTTAAGGAGACTTGCCGCTTCAATAGTATTGATGACTGGGAAACTATTCTTCACAGAGTTATTTGATACGAAAAAACTTAGTATTGCAAGGATGCATACTAAAAAAACTCCTACCACAAGAATCACTATTGGTATGTCTCCGCGCTTGTTAACTATTTTTTTCTCCATTTTATTATTTGAATAATGCCATTAGGATAGCCTTATTTTCTTTTAATTTAATCGCCTCTAAGACCTTTCCAGGTACAAATTCCACCATCGTTTGCTCGAAATTTGAATCCACCCCTACGGAAATCTCCTTGTATTCCCCACCATAAAATTTCTGAAATATGCTTTTTTCAAGATTTCTGTTAAACTCATTCAAATCTCCCTCTTTTTTTACCTGTTCATAAGTAGAGATTTCTTGTGCATCCTTTGTTAGAAGATATGAAAAAAAAGATTTTGAAGCCACTATATCTGTTGTCTTGTAGAAATCGAGTTTTTTTGATTTTCCAAAGGCGAACTCTGAAGCAAATAAAGAAACTGCAAGAATGAGAATTATGATAACGGTCGCAACTATCCATGTTATTGTCGCCCCAATCTGTCCTCTCTTTTTATTGTGCATTTTTTTCTGTTTTTCTGATTATAGAAAGAATGTCTGCCTGGTATTGCCTGTTGCCTTTATCAATAACATAAAAGCTTCTCTTAAGGCAAAATGGCAGTTTTTCTCCATTAAGATCGCAGAAACTCTTAAGTTTAGAATTTCCGGCATTAGCCTCAAGCACTTTTTCCTTTGAGGAAAAATCATTTAAGATTAGTTCAATGTAATATTGCTCTTCTGTTCCATAAGAATCTTCAACATCAAAATTAATGCTACAACTTCCAGGAAAGCCATCCTTAAATTGCGGTTTCAGGACTTCCTCTTTAAGATAGCCTGCTTGTGAAATGCATTTTGCAACCTTGTCTGTAAGAAGGTCTGCCTCAATCTGCCTTACATCATAGGGCTTCCCATAAAAAGAGGCAGTCATGTAGACTACAGCAGCCGCAACTATGAAGAGTATGACAAACCAATAGACAGAGAGCATTTTTTCAGTTCCTGTTTTGTTTTTTATTGTTAGGCTCATTTTCCGCTTATCACAAAATAATATTCTTTTTTAGTTAATGTATCAAAATTTGCATTGGCCTCAACATCATTGAAGAAAGAATAATCATATCCTTTGCCTTCTTTTAGTTTTACAGATACTAAATTTCCCGTGATTTTAACAATCTCGCCTGCAAGAAAATTTTCTTTCTCTGCCGCATTTATCGCATCTTCCATGTTAAGATGTATCACCATTCCGGGTTCTGCAGCATCTATCATTAAAGCTATCTGTTTTGCATATTTTTCCTCTAGAACAGCAGTGCTTCCTGTCTTGGAAAAAAGGAAAACCAGAAGGATTGCAATGAATGCCAAATTAAGAACAATAAAGATTATGTTTTCAGTGAGAATATTTGTATCTCCTCTTTTTCCTATCTTTCTCATTTTATGCTTT
>JBBTAK010000021.1:0-1010 GCA_038044245.1 Nanobdellota archaeon | reverse complement strand
GAGCCTGAGGAAGAGACAAGACTCATAGGAGACACCATGGCAATCATAGGACATGTGAGGAATTTCAAGGGCGTTGAACTTGCTGTAATTTCCGGAAACAACGAAGGATTTTTTGGAAGGTTCAGAAAAAACCTCGTGACCGCAATCGCCGGAGGAGATATCGGTGCAGTGACAATAATCGGACCAGCAACAATAGTCAAGGAAATAAAAAGAAACCCGAAGAAAATTGAACTTTTACTTAAGGGGTAATCGCTCGCCAGATATTGATATAATCTTTACTGGCTCGCTCTTATATTTTAATTTACAGATTGCACATATATTAACATTTTCTATCTTATATAATTGCTTAGAATTACACAAAAATTTATAATTGCTATTCCCATTTAATATTCATGCCCCATCAGTGTGTCAGATGCTCAAGAATAATTCCTGTTGGAAGCAAGGAAATTCTCGAGGGATGTGCTGAATGCAAAAGCCACTTTTTCTTTTATATAAGAGAGGAGCAGATGGAGAGCATCAGGAACAAAATAATAGAGATTCCTGAAAAAGAAAAAGAGCGGGTAGAGGAGGATATAAGGGAAATGGTGGGAATAACAGATGAGCAGACTCCTGTTATTCTTGATGTAGAATCTATAAGGGTTATGGGAGAGGGAAAATTTGAACTTGACATAGCCAAAATATTCAGGAAAGACAGGCCTTTGATATACAAGCTGGAAGAGGGAAAGTACATAATAGACCTGGCTTCCACTTTAAAAGGAAACGTAAAAGACCTGATTAAAAAAGCAGATGAAAAGAAATGAAGATAGTCCGCTCGCTTCGCTCACTAGATAGCTCACTCGTAAACTCGTTCGAATTTTATTAAAAATTTAAGTATAAATCTGAGAGTCATTAGGCGGGATAACTTAATAAACTATTTTTACTTTTTTAAAATATGGCCAAAAACATTAATTCTCTCTTAAAAGAAGTTCTCATGGACATAAAGCCATCTGAAAAAGAGCTCAGAGATATAG
>JBBTAK010000020.1:9347-26283 GCA_038044245.1 Nanobdellota archaeon | reverse complement strand
AAGGAAAATTCAGATGGGCAGCTTGGGCTAATGACACTACTGGAAATTCAGCATTTTCAACAGCAAACAGGACAATTACAATTGACACAGTTGCTCCGACAATTGCCTTGCCGTTCTATGCGAATGGAACTTTGAAAAAGAACACTGAAACTTTGACTCTTAATGTTTCAGTCAGCGACGCAACGACGAACCCAAGCGCTTGCAAAATTGACATCAACGGAACAAACCAGACTGTAAGTGTTTCTTCTGGATGGTGTAACATAACAAATGGGTTCTTGACAAATCTTGGTGATGGTAACAGGACAATCAATGTTTATGCGAACGATTCAACAGGACAGTTTGGTTTGAACAACAGTTTTGTTGTCAAGATTGACAGCACAGCTCCCGTAATAACGCTTCCTTTCTATGTTAATGGAACAAAGAAAACAAGCACGACAGACACTCTTACATTGAACGTCTCTGTTTCAGATGCAGGAACTTCTCCATCTGCATGTAAGATAGACATCAATGGAACAAATCAGACAGTTTCTGTTTCTTCTGGATGGTGTAACATAACAAATGGGTTCTTGACAAATCTTGGTGATGGGAACAGGACAATTAATGTTTATACAAATGACACACTAAATACTTTTGGTATCAATAACTCTTATGTAGTTTTTGTTGACACAACAAACCCTGTTGCAGAGTTTGGAACAAATCCTGCTGATAATGTTAATAGAAGTAATACTTCAGTAACTTTTGACTTGCGTGGATATGATGGAGTTTCTTTAAGCTATATAGCATTGTACGGAAACTGGACCGGAAGCTGGGTTGCAAACCAAACAAACACAAGTCCGATAAATGCAACATACTGGAACATAACTGTTGACAATATTCCACAAGGAAAATTCAGATGGGCTGCATGGGCTAATGACAGCCATAATAATCAAGCATTTTCAACGGCAAACAGGACAATTACAATTGACACTGTTGCTCCGACAATAACAAATGAAACAGCAGGCAGCATAACATCATCTACTACAACAATAACATGGACAACAAATGAATCTGCAAACAGCTCTGTAAATTATGGAACAAGCACATCTTTAGGAACAACAACAGGTTCTGCTTCATTAGTAACAAGCCATTCAGTCGCACTAAGTAGCTTGTCTGCTTCAACTCTTTATTATTACAATGTGACTTCATGTGATCCTGCTAATAACTGTAATACAACAGGACCAAATAACTTTACAACTTCAGCTGCTGCAGCAACAAGCGGTGGAGGTGGCGGCGGTGGAGGAGTAACTTCAGTCAACCAAACAAATGTAACGACAAAGCAAACTAATGAAACTGGAGCAGGCGGAACAGAGAAGGAGATAATAACATGCGAAAGCAAAGTAACAGATATAGCAACAGACTCAACAAAGGTTTTCAGGGAATTTTGCGACGAAACAGGAATAAAAGAAATAGAGGTGGCAGTGAATAAAAGTGCACAGGATGTTAAGATAACAATCAACAAATATGACGGCCTGCCTGCAGCTGTTTCTGTTGAGAAAACAGGAAAAGTCTATAATTATCTGGAAATAAATGTTGAAAATGTTCTTGGAAAATTAGATGGAGCAAGATTAAAATTCAGTGTGGAGAAAAATTGGACAGATATCAATGAAATCAACAAAGAAGATGTTTCCATCTTTAAGTTTATCGAATCCGAAAGCAGATGGAATGAGCTTCTCTCAACAACCTATACAGGTTCAGATGATTCATATCATAATTACATAACAAATGTGAGCGATTTCAGTTATTTTGCAATCGGCGAAAGCGAGGAGATTAAGCGCTTAAAGGAAATTAATTTTGACTTAAAACAAACTAACCTTGTTTTGATGGGCATCATGGGGCTATTGGTGTTAAGTATAATTATTGTCGGAATCTTCATCAGAAGGAGAATCTTGCATTACAAAGAAGCAGTCCAGAAAATTCACTTTAGCAAGAATGTCTTAAAAATTACAGGATTAATCTTTGCTTTAATTATCATTGCGGGATTGGTCTTCTTTGGAATAAGATCTGGCATCATAGCATCTATTTTTTCTGGTTTGTCAAATGGCGTCAAAAGCCTAATTGAAAAATTAGGAAGCATAAATCTTAATAAAAAAAGCTTCTTTTATGCCGGCATTGGGCTTGGTCTTTTGATAATAATCACTTTGCTTGCACTGATATTCAAATCAAGAAAAAAAGAAGGAGCAGTCAGGAGTGAATACAGGCCAAGGCAATCATTCTCAATAAATTTTGAAAAAACACAGAAAGTTCTTTTTAACAGGAAGACCCTGATTGTCATGGTAATTATATTGGTTTTGGCCGCAATAATTATATTGGCTTTAACAACATCTTTGCTATCTGGCTTAATAAATTGGATAAAAGATCTTTTTGTCTCTTTATGGAGCATCCTAAGAGAATCCATCTTAAACAGGAATACTTCAATTTTCATAGGAATTGGTATTGGCCTTGTTTTAATCATAATTCTGGCAGTAATCCTAATCAGGAGAGCAGCATCCTCCGGAAGAATAGCCACCTTTGAGGAAATCAGAAGAAAATGGGCAAAAGGCAAAAAGAGGAATACAGGTGAAGATAGGGCACAAGAAAGAAGATATTCCAGCAGGCATCCATAAGATGAGTTGTTTTTTTAGATAAATATATATAGATAGCTGCTCAAAAAAAAGAAGAATGTTTTAATTAAATAACTAAACAACCAAAGTATCTTCCTTTTTAAAAAGTAAGCCTTTATTCAGTCTCTATACAACTTTATACACCAAATTCTTACGAACAATAATCTTTATTAATTCAATTTCCTGTTTACCCTTATGCGTTTGAGGAAAAAAGAGGGTGGTCAGACCAAACTGGGTGATGTATGGAAAAAAAGTTTTAATTATATTTTGGTTTTTATCATCATATTGGTTTTAATTGCCCTTCTCTATTTTGGTTTAAAATTTGGTATAACTGGAGCTGCTACCATTAATGCATCAAATTGCTCTTATTCAGCTGTAGAATCTGCCGTCAATGCAGCTGCCGATAATGATACTGTTGTAATTCCTGCATGCCCTTCTGGCGTTAATTGGACGACGACACTAACGATTACAAAAGGAATTACACTGCAGGGGCAGGGCATCGGGCAGACAGTACTGATTGATGGTGTTTCTAAGGGTGACTCAAATTGCGCAGGTGCGGGTTCCATCTTGACTTTTAATGTTAACTCTCCAAAGACGTTTCGGCTTACAGGCCTGACTATTCGCGGAAGTGCTCCTGACGCCTTTGGGTGCAACAAAGGACATCTTATTATTCAGGGAACATCGAAATCATTCCGCATCGACCATGTGCGCTTCGAGAACCAGCAGACCGGCGGGATACGAGCTTATGACGACCTGTGGGGTGTCATCGACCATAACGAATTTCAAGGCACCCACGACCAGGGCGTGATTGTTTTACATAATACATGGGGCGGTGTCCCCTATGGCGACGGATCATGGGCAGACGACAGTTACTTCGGCACAGAGAAGTTCATTTTTATAGAGGACAACACATTCACCGACCCAACTCCTTCTGGTGCGTGCGCGTTGGATGCCTTCGGCGGTTCGCGAGTGGTATTCCGCTACAATACAGCGGGCTGTATGGTTAATCATGGAACAGAGTCAAGCCAACGATTCCGCGGTTCGCGTGTTATGGAAATCTACAAGAATAATTTCACCGCGACTCCCGGAGGTCTCACTAACTGTATGTTCAACCGTGGCGGCACAGCGGTTTTTTGGGGAAATAACTGCAACCAAAACGGCAGCGACTCATATGGTAATTCGTTCCCGATGATAAATTACCGTGACACAGACACCTTTTCGCCGTTCGGCTCCTGCGACAGCTCCGGTGCTTTTGACGTGAATGATGCGACTGTCTACGTTTCTGGCACTCATAACGGTGCAAACGCCACCTCGGGCGTTTTAACAGACACGACAAAGAATTTCAACACAGCCTGCAGCGGTGGAAGCTGCGCAGGGAATGAGTTCTCAATTCGTAATACTGCAAAAAACTGGGGCTCTTCTATAAGCAGTGTTACCACAACCACAGTAACAAACACAGCAAGTGTCTACGGACAGGGCCGTGTGTGGGACAATGGAGACACATACCAGATTCGCAAAGCATACCCATGCCTTGACCAAGTGGGGCGCGGCAAGGGCAATCTCATCAGCGGTGATACGCCCTTGCCAGCTGCATGGCCGAATCAGACACTTGAACCAGTATATCAATGGAATAACACTCTTAATGGTGTGACAAACCCAGTTGCTGCTGCTGCCTACAATATTCACCCCAAGGAGAATCGCGATTTTTATAACAATGTGGCTATGCCGGGCTACACTTCTTACACCTATCCCCACCCCTTGGTCAGCGGTGCAGCTGACACAACCGCTCCAGTGAGGAGCAATGGCCAGCCGACAGGAAATCTAACAGCAGGAACAACTTCAACAGCGGTAAATCTGACAACAGACGAGACTGCAACTTGTAAGTATTCTACAACATCTGGAGTTGCTTATTCCTCAATGACAAATACATTTTCAACAACAGGAAGCACAAGCCATTCGACGACAGTTTCTGGATTGACAAACGGAAGTACATACAACTATTATGTCCGTTGCAATGACACATCAGGCAATTTTAACACTAATGATTTCACTATAAGTTTTTCTGTATCAGCTCCAGACACAACCGCTCCAGTGAGGAGCAATGGCCAGCCGACAGGAAATCTAACAGCAGGAACAACTTCAACAGCGGTAAATCTGACAACAGACGAGACTGCAACTTGTAAGTATTCTACAACATCTGGAGTTGCTTATTCCTCAATGACAAATACATTTTCAACAACAGGAAGCACAAGCCATTCGACGACAGTTTCTGGATTGACAAACGGAAGTACATACAACTATTATGTCCGTTGCAATGACACATCAGGCAATTTTAACACTAATGATTTCACTATAAGTTTTTCTGTCAATGTTACTACAGATTCCATAGCTCCAACAGTTACTCTTAGGAGTCCGGAAAATGCATCAACATGGTCATCAAGCTCAACCGTTGTATTCACTTACAATGTCAGTGATGCAAGTTCTATCACTAATTGCAGCCTTTTAATAGATAATTCAGTAGACCAGACAGATACAACGATAACGAAAGATTCAAATCAGACATTTTCAAAGACATTGACAAACGCAGACCATAACTGGAGTGTGAGTTGTTATGATTCCAGCAATAACTCTGGATCTTCTGCAACCCGTTACCTGACTGTTTCTGTGACTGCAACTTCAGCTGCTGCAGCAACAGGCGGTGGAGGTGGCGGCGGTGGAGGTGGCGAAGCCAGCGTAACACAAACAATAACACAAGAAACACATCCTCAATTAAACATAGCTCCTGATGCTCCGGCAATAATAAGAGATTTTGATCCAGAGCTTGGAATCAAACAGGCACACATTGAAGTGAATAATGAGGCCCTGGATGTCAAGGTCACTGTTTCAAAATATGATGAAAAGCCGGCTGAGGTTACTGTTTCAAAGACAGGAAGAGTTTACAGATATCTTCAAATTGAGACAGAGAATCTCAATGAAAAATTGAATAAAGCAATTATAACAATCCAGGTTGAAAGACTTTGGGCTGCTGAAAATGGCCTTGAAAAAGAGAGTATTGCTGTTTTCAAGTTTGATCCGGATTATGAGGTATGGAACGAGTTAGTCACAACTTTCGATGATGAAGACGATTCTTATTATTATTATGATGTTGAACTTGATTCATTCAGCTATTTTGCAATTTCCGAGAAGACTATTGCTGAAATCGCTGGAGAAGAAAGAGACTTAACATGGTTATGGATTTTTATAGGTGTTGTTGTTTGGGTATTGGCTGCAGTGATTCTCATAATTTTCTTGAGGAAAAGGGCAGAAAACAGAAGATATATAGGAAGTTATTCTTCTTGATTAGAATCTGATTTTAATCAGAAAGATTTATAAATGAAAAATAGATTTTTGAGTCCCAACGAGCTTGTCTCATTCGAACAGTGTGGGAATTTGGAAGCCCAAAAAACAAATCCAAAGTAATCCAAAACCTTTTTTAACCATCTTCTTTTAAAACCTAGATGAATAAACAAGAACTCAAGCATGAACTTCCAGAGCTGAATGTCGGCGTCGTAGGCCACATAGACCACGGAAAAACAACTCTTCTAAGCAAGCTCACCGGAAAATTCACAGACACGCATTCAGAGGAACTGAAAAGAGGAATTACCATAAAACTTGGCTATGCGGAAACAATAATATACAAATGCGGCAATGTGTTTTCTAACAAGGAGGTTCCTGGACAAAAGTGCGAGCCCCTGAGATATGTGAGCTTCATAGATGCTCCAGGGCATGAGATGCTGATGGCAACCATGCTTTCCGGAGCAGCTGTCATAGATGCAGCAATCCTGGTCATTGCGGCAAACGAGGGAATAAGGCCCCAGACCAGAGAGCACTTCATGGCTCTTCAGGCAAAAAAAATAAAGAACATAATAGTTATTCAGAACAAAATTGACCTCGTCAGCAAAGAAGAAGCGTTAAAAAACCACAGAGAAATAAAAGATTTCCTTAAGGGAACAATTGCGGAAAACGCGGCTGTTATTCCTGTATCTGCACAGCAGGAGGTAAATCTTGACAAGGTCTTTATGGCTCTGGCCATAATAGAAATCCCTAAAAGAGACCTGGAATCTCCTGCTTTCTTCCTCGTTGCAAGGAGCTTTGATATAAACAGGCCTGGGATAAATGTCAAAGACCTGAAAGGCGGGGTTCTCGGGGGGATTTTGAAGAGGGGAAAGCTAAAAGTCGGGGATGAAATTGAAATAAAGCCGGGAATGAACATCAGGAAACACGGCTCAGTAACATACAGGACATTGACCACAAAAGTGCTCTCCCTTCACAGAGGAGACAGATCTGTCGTGGAAGTCATTCCTGGAGCAAGCATCTCAATAGAAACTTCCCTCGACCCGTTCCTCACAAAAACAGACGCTCTCACTGGATGCGTCGTTTCCCTTAAAGGAAAACTTCCCGAGATAAAGTACAAAATAAAGATTAAAACAAAGCTGTTTGATGAAGTGTTTGGGCTGAGAGACAGGAAAGTTGTTGATTCCTTAAAGATAAAAGAGCTTTTGATGCTCAGCATAGGCACAACCATAACCGTGGGGACAGTCGAAAAGATCTCAAAAGAAGAAACAGAACTTTCTCTAAATATCCCGGTAGTTGCTCTTGGTGGAGACAACGCAGGGATAGCCAGGAATATAGAAGGCCATTGGCGCCTTATAGGCTGGGGCGAGATTATTGGCGAGACAACAGCAATCAATAAATAATGAGACAATGACCGAGCAGAGATAATCGGTTAAATTTATAAAACCATTTTTCCTATATAAAAAATGCAAAAGAGTGTATTGGTCTTATTCCTTGTCTTTCTTGTAATTGGTATGTATGTAAATGCCCCAATAGTTATAGCAGAAGAGGGCTCTGGTGGCAATAACTCTGGAAGTGGTTCAGATTCTGATTCAAATTCAGTAACAGACAATTCTAGAAATTCAGAAGATGATACTTCTAGTTCGGGAAGTTCTAATAACGAAGAGGAGGAAAGAACAGAAACAAGAATAAGAGAAAGAAATGGTGAAGTTGAAAGTGAATTTAGAAGTGAAATAAGAACTGCGGGAGGAGAAAGAGTAAAAATTGAAAGAAAAATAAAGATAAAAGGCGGTGAGGTTGAAATTGAAACTGAATTAGAGGTTGAAGGAGAAGGATCAAATTTTTCTGTTACGGATTCTGAAGGAGAAAGACACAGAGTAAGAGTTACCTCTGACAATTTAAGAGCGTTATTAATAGAAAGATTAAATGCAAGCAACATAACTGGCTTCTCCCTTGACGAGATAGAACATAAAAATATTCCAAGGGTTGTTTTCAAGGTTAATTCAGAACATCCTGGGAGATTTTTGGGAATATTCAAGCTTGTATTGAAGGCAGAGACTCAGATTGACCCAGAAACAGGCGAGGTTTTGGATATTAATGTTCCTTGGTGGATTTTCCTTGTTACCGGAGATGAAATCTCTGACACCGATGAAATAATCGGAAATGAAACTATTGAGGAAGATTTGGTTGCCGATGATGATGAACTGGAAGAAGAATTCGGAGATATTGAAATTGAAGAGGAATTAGAAATAAAAGCAGAAACCCAGAATGGTACCTCTGAAGTCAAGGTTGAGCTTGAGTTTGATACAGAAACCACAAACACAGATGATGTTATTTCTGAGGTTTTGAGCAAATTAACATTAACCTCTGAAGAAATAAACAGCTTTCTTGAAATGGAAGTAAGCGATGAGCCACTAGAAGACAAAGAAAAGCTGGAATTTGAAATTGATTCTGAAGATGAATTAACAGAAGTTGGGTTTGAAATAAAATTTGTATTAAATAGTAATAATAGGGAAGAGATAGTTAATGCAATAACAGAAAGACTTTCTGCTTTGACTGCGGAGAACATTAAAAATGCTTTAACTTTAGAAGAAGATGATGAAGATGAAGAGGGAGAAATTGAAGAAGAGGAAAACGAAACAGAAGAAGAAAATAATGAAACTGTTAATGAAACAAATTCCAGCGCTTAAAAAATTTGTTTAATCGGATTAATTTTAATAAAAAATAAGTTAAATGATTGCGTTATATTAAAAAAGACTAATTTTTATTCTCCATTTCCTGCTTCAATAACTTTGATTAAATCTGTAACAGAATCTCCAGGATGCAATTTCACAACTCTTACACCTTGTGTTGCACGACCCATGACCCTTATGTTCTTCAGGCTCGTCCTTAGCACAAGGCCTTTTGCCGTCGTGATTATTATTGTGTCAGAGGGATTTACAGAAACAGTGTTAACAACTTCGCCTGTTTTTCCTGAGACTTTCACATTTATGACCCCTTTTCCAGCTCTCGCGGTTTTTCTGTAATCCTTGACAGCTGTCCTTTTTCCATAGCCGTTTTTTGTTATTGTTAGAATTTCCAGGCTTCTCAAGACTTCAAGACTGACGACCTCATCTGCATTATCAAGCCTGATTCCATTAACTCCGTAGCTTGCTCTTCCCATGTCTCTGACCTCTTCCGAATTGAACCTGATTGCCTGTCCTTGTTTTGTTACAAGAAGAACTTCCTCTCCTTTTTTGACTAGCTGCACATCTATTAAGATATCAGAATTATCTAATGGAAGATTTATTGCTCTTATTCCAGAGGCTCTTGGATTTGAGAAATTTGCAAGAGATATCTTCTTAACAATCCCTTTTTTTGTTACCATGAACAAGAAATCCTCAAACTTGTTTACCGAAATAACATTTGCTATGTTGTCATCTTTCAGGTTTAAGAGATTTACAACGGCTTTTCCCTTGCTGTATCTTTCTGTTTCAGGTATATCATAAGCTTTAAGCCATAAGGTCTTTCCTCTTGAAGTGAAAAACATCAGGTAATCATGGGTTGAGCATGTGATCAGCTGCTTCACGAAATCCCCTGTTGCTAAGTCGCTTCCAATAACCCCTTTTCCGCCACGCTTCTGTTCTTTGTAAGACTGAACATCCATTCTCTTGCAGTATCCCTTTTCTGTTATTGTGACTACAACCTCTTTTTTCTGAATGACATCCTTCTCTGAAATTTCAGATATTCTCTGCAAGACATAGGTTCTTCTGGTATCTCCGTAATTTCTCTTAAGTTCAGAAACTTCCTTTGTGATTATCCTCAATATTTCAGAAACATTCCCAAGTACTTTCCTGAATTCTGTTATTTTTTCCTCCAGCTCCTGATTTTCTTTTTTCAGCTTCTCCTGCTCCAGAGATGTCAGCTGCTGAAGCTTTGTCTCCAGCACAGCAACAGCCTGATTTTTTGTTAGTTTAAAATTCTTAATAAGGCCATCTAAAGCTTCTGTAACTCCCTTAGATTTTTTAATTAGGGAAATTATTTGGTCTATATTTTTTAGGGCAATCAGCAATCCGAGGACGATTTCAAGCCTTTCTTCTGCTTTTTTAAGGTCATACTTTGTCCTGCTGGTTATTATTTTTTTCCTGTAATTCACATATTCCTCTAGAACTTCTTTCAGATTGAGAATTTTTGGCTGCCCTTTTACCAAAGCAAGGAAATTTACGTTGAACGAGTCCTGGAGCCTCGTGTATTTGTAAAGCGCGTTTGTTACCATTTTTGGATTTGCTCCTTTCCTCAATTCTATAACAATACGGATTTTTCCCTTGGAACTCTCGTCCCTCAAGTCAGAGATATCTCTTATTTTTTTCTTCTGAATCATGTCTGCTATCTGTGTAACAAGGGCAGATTTGTCAAGCATGTAAGGAATTTCTGTGATAATTATTGCTTCCCTGTTTTTCAGGGTTTCTGTTGAAACCTTTCCTCTTATTATTAACTGCCCCCGTCCTGTTTTGTACAGCTCCTGCATGTCTCCAGAAACATACCCTCCTGTAGGAAAATCAGGGCCAGTTACTATCCCGGAAAGTTCGTCAATGGTTATCTCGGGCTTTTTTATATAGGTGGCAATCGCATCACAAACCTCTGTCAAGTTATGCGGGGGAATATTTGTGGCCATTCCAACAGCTATTCCAGAAGCACCATTAAGAATCAAAGTGGGAAGTTTTCCCGGCAAAAGCTCTGGCTCTTTCATTGAGTTATCAAAATTGGGAAGAAATTTTACTGTTTCCTTGTCGATGTCCTGAAGAAGCTCCATCGCTATTGGCATCAACTTTGCTTCAGTATACCTCATGTGAGCAGCAGGATCTTCTGTGCTTCCAAAGTTTCCCTGTCCGAAAACCAATGGGTATCTGAGGGAAAAATCCTGAGCCATTCTTACTAATGCGTCATAAACAGCGCTATCTCCGTGCGGATGGAATTTTCCAAGAGTGTCTCCTACAATTCTTGCAGATTTTTTTGTCTGCGAGTTTGGTTTTAAACCAATGAGATTCATAGAGTAAAGAATTCTTCTCTGAACAGGTTTCAAGCCATCTTCGATTGATGGAAGAGCCCTAGAAACAATAACAGACATTGCATAGTCAAGATATGCTTTCTTCATCTCTCCAGAGATTTCTGCATTTATAACGCCTTTTTCATGATTCTCAGGGTTTGAACCGTTCCCGTCATCATCTTTTTTTTCCGGCTTTGTTTCTTCTTTTTTTTCTTCTGTCATTTTCTTATTTTCCCCCCATTTTCCCGAGATATTCAAGGAATTCACTCTCACTTAATTCCTTTTCTTCAATTCCCTTTCCCCGCCACTTGCATGCTTTGCACTCCCATTCCTTTGCTCCTTTTCCCTCTTCTCCTGTGAGAACCACAGAGACAGATGTGCTTCCGCATTTCGGACATTTTTTTATCTTGTATTTTTTTCCTTTTTCTGACGGCTTTTTCTTTAAGCTGGCCAAGCCTGGACGGCTTTTTCCCTTTAATATCCAGTCAGGTGTTGTAAGTTTTCCCATTTTATTTTTTATTGATGTTCTTTTTAATTAGCTGTTTTTTTGGAAAAACATAGTTTTCATATCCGCAGCTATTGCATATCCACATTTGTGGCGCACCCAATGAAGCGCTTGCTGTTATGTCAAGCTTAACATTTACTGATTTGCATTTTGGGCAAAATATTTTTTCTTCCATACTATGTCTTAGTTTTTATCGCTTTCAAATTTAGGAAAAATCCTGTTTTTATGTCCGCACTTACCGCATCTATACGTCGGTATACCATCTTCAGAAACTATCTTTACATTCTCTGAGCCGCATTTCGTGCAGGTTATTTTCACTTTCATTTTTTGTTTTTATATGTCGGAATTTGCCTCTGATTTGGCCACGCCTGGACAAAGCATGGATAATCAAAGCATCATATATCGAGATTAGCCTCCTTTGCATTTTCTTGTATGAATAATTTCCTGGCCTGAACATCGTCTCCCATGAGCATTGAAAAGACCTTGTCTGCTTCAACTGCGTCTTCTATGAATATTTTTTTTATCTTTCTTGTTTTTGGATTCATTGTTGTATCCCAAAGCTGCTGCGAAGACATTTCTCCAAGGCCTTTGAACCTTGTTACATTTCCTGAATCTGTGCTTGAACTGCCTATTTCTTTTTTAAGTTCATCATCAGAATAGACATAAGTGTCTTTGCTTCCTTTTCTTATCCTGTATAAAGGAGGAAGAGCAGCATAAACATGGGCAGTTTCTATCAGCTGAGGCATGAACCTGTAAAAAAGTGTTAGTAAAAGAGTCTTTATGTGCTCTCCATCAACATCTGCATCAGACATGAGTATTATTTTGTTGTATCGTAGGTTGCTTATATTAAAATCTTCTCCGACACCTGTTCCTACTGCTGTTATGAGGTTTGCAATTTCCTCGCTGGAAAGAGACCTCGCAGGGCTTGACTTTTCCACATTTAGGATTTTTCCTTTAAGTGGAAGTATTGCCTGTATGTTCCTGTCTCTTCCCATTTTACTCGAGCCAGCGGCGCTCTCTCCTTCAACTATATATAGTTCTGTATCTTCTGTTTTCCTTGAAGAGCAGTCTGCCAGTTTTCCGGGCAACCCTCCAAGGGAAAATGCATTTTTTCTTCTTACAAGGTCACGGGCTTTTCTAGCGGCAATCCTTGCCTTAGCTGATTCGAGGGCTTTAGAAGCTATTTTTTTTGCTATTGTGGGATTTTCTTCAAAAAATTCAGAAAGTGCTTTGTTGACTGCAGAATCCACTGTTCCTTTTAATTCAGAATTCCCAAGTTTTGTCTTTGTCTGGCCTTCAAACTGCGGCTCTTCCATTTTCACGCTGATAACAACTGTAAGGCCCTCACGAACATCTTCTCCTGTGAGAGATTCATCTTTAAGGAGCCCTTTGCTTTTTGCGTAATCGTTGATTGCTCTTGTCAAGGCTGTCTTAAGTCCGGAGACATGGGTCCCACCTTCCACAGTGTTTATAGTATTGACAAAACCGAAAATATTTTCCTGATAACTGCTGTTGTATTGTATCGCTGCTTCTATTATGGTATGGTCTGATTCTTTTTTGAAATATATGGGCTTATGGAGGGCTTCCTTAGACCTGTTAAGCCATTTCACGAATTCTATCAGGCCTCCGACAGAATAAAATTCTTCTTTTTTGCTCTTTTCCTCATCAATAAGGGTTATCTTCAACCCCGGATTAAGAAATGCTATTTCCTGGAATCTCGTTTCAAGGACTTTGTAGTCAAAGGCTGTTGTAGAAAAGATCTGGGAATCAGGCCAGAAAGTTATTGTTGTTCCTGTATTTCCGGTCTCTGTTTTTCCTGTTTCTTTCAATTTTGTCTTTGTTTGGCCTCTTGAATATTCCTGGGTGTAGACTTTTCCGTCTCTCTTTACTTCCACAATGAGCTTTTCAGAAAGGGCATTGACAACAGAAACACCAACACCATGCAAGCCTCCAGAGATGACATATGTCTTCTTGTCAAACTTTCCTCCTGCATGCAGCCTCGTAAGGGCAACCTCAACAGCAGGAATCTTCAATGTTGGATGAAGATCCACAGGAATTCCACGGCCGTCGTCTTCAACAGTAACAGAGCCATTCTTATTGATGGTAACAAGGATTTTTTTGCAATATCCTGCAAGGGCCTCGTCTACAGAGTTATCAACAACTTCATAGACAAGATGATGAAGGCCGTCTTTTCCTGTTCCGCCTATATACATGGCTGGCCTTTTTCTGACTCCTTCAAGTCCTTCAAGGACCTTGATTTCTGCCGCTGTGTACGAGTTTTTTTCAATCATTTTTATCAAATTTGGTAAAGAAATTTACCCTATTGTACTTAAAAAACGTTAACTTGGTTTATAAACCTTTTCGGCATTTTATCGACGACAAAACCAATTTTGGGCTGTTTTTGGACTGAAAAGAGCTATCTCTTATTCTTAGAAATCCATCTGACTTTTCTGCGCTTCATCAGCATATTTTTCCTGCATTTCGAGGAGCAAAAATATCTGAGGTTCCCGTCATTCATAACAAAAGTAAGACCTCTGGGAGGCTCGTACTGTTTTCCGCAATAACTGCATTTTGGCATTTTATCTTAGTTTCTCCTTCGTCTAATTTCAACTGAATAAAATGAAGATGGTTTAGGGTGTTCGTACATATCAACCTGATATTTTCCTTCAAGTTCAAAGCAGTCTCTCCAAGAAATAGCATCCTCTCTCGATAAACCACCAAGTTTAATGGTTGGAACACCAGCTATAAGTATTTGTTCAATAGCAGAAATTACTTCTGAGTTAGTTAATCTTCCCGGCATTTTAAGTGTATGTCCCTTTCGTGACCTTTGATTTTATTCTTCTGGCCTCTATCTCTGTTTCCCTTAGCATCAGATAGTCCCCTACTCTTACAGGACCTTTCACATTTCGTCTTATGGATCTTCCCTTGTCTCTTCCAGAAGTTATGAGGCATTTGACCTGGGTTATTTCTCCGCGAAATCCTGTTCTTCCTATAATATCTTCAATAAGTGCTGGGACTGCTTCTGCTGTAAGAATCCTGTCGCTCCCCTTTGTAGCCTGAGATTGTTGCGTCTGTTTTGATTTATGCTGTTGTTTTGCGCCGCCCATTTTAAGTTAGGTTTTAAAATTAATTATTTTTGATTATTTCAAGTTAGCAATGTCTTTCTCGGCATCTCCGGCATCTATGACGGCAACAGAAGACGCAGATACAGGAATCCCGACAGCAATTCCCAGTTTTTGCTTGTTGTCAACTTCTCTGCAGGGAATCTTTTTTTCCCTGCACAAAACAGGAAGGTGCTGGACTATCTCCTTTGGCTGCACGTCTGCTGCATAGACTACAAGTTTTGCTGTTCCTCTTTCTATCGCTTTCGTGACCTCGTTCGTTCCCTTCTCTACTTTTCCTGTTTTTCTCGCTTTTTCTATTATTGAATAAATGTCTGTCATTTTTTCATGTATTGTGCCAAATGGATTACGAGAAGAATTTAATCCTCCCATAAGGTCATTGGATAAATATTAAGACAAAAGTTTGTTTTTAAACTTTTCTGGAAGATTTTTTTCCAAAGAATCCTATTTCCTCCACGTAACCTCAACTTCGTCTGTTCTCTGCCTTGGTTTTATGTCTAGTTTTTCAATTTCCTGTCCATGAACTCCTATTCCTGCTTTGAACATGATTTCACCCAGGTAAGCTATCATTCCCGCGTTGTCCACGAGGAACTGTTTTTCAGGGCAGAAGAATTTTGCTTCCCTCTCTTCACACATTATCCTGCACATCTGCTGAAGACGAGAATTGCATGCAACTCCCCCTCCGAGAAGAAGCTCTTTCTTTTCCGTATGGGCTAATGCCCTTTCTGCAGTTTCAACGAGCATCGCAAAGACTGTTTCCTGAAGGGAGAATGCAAGGTCCTTGATATTGTAATTCTCAGAATGCAGTTTTTGTCTTAAGTTTGTGAGAATGCCTGAGAGCGAGATATCCATCCCTTTGACTTTATAAGGAAGTTTAATCAGCTTTCTATCATTTCCACCGTCAAAAGCAAGTTTTTCTATCGTGGGACCGCCAGGGAATCCGATTCCTGCATAACGGGCAAAGGTATCTATGAAATTTCCTATTCCTATATCCAAGGTTTCCCCAAAAACCCGGAATTTTCCTGCAGAATATGCTATTACCTGCGTGTTTGCGCCAGAGGCGTATAGCATTACCGGATCTTTAGCCCCTGTCATTCTTCCAATTTCTAGATGCGCGATGCAGTGATTTACAGGAACAATTGGCTTCTTCAATTTCTTTGCTAGTTCCTTTGCGAAACTCATTCCCTGAAGCAGGCATGGAGCCAGTCCAGGGCCTTGGGAAATCGCAATTGCATCTATGTCTTCTTCCCTTACCCCTGAAACCGCAATGGCCTCTGAATATATCTTTTCCTTATTTTCCAGATGATGTTTCGCTGCTTCTATGGGGATTATCCCTCCTTTCTCCGTCGTGTAGCTTTTTTTAACATTGGAGAGCATCTTCCCATTTTCCACAACAGCCACCCCGAACGTATGCGCAGTGCTCTCTATCCCTAAGATGGTCATATATATTCCAAGAAAAATATATTTATAAAATTGGTCCATCATAGAAAAGCAGGCATAATGAAAGAAATTGAAGAGCCCTTGCCGGATTTTTATGATGTGAAAGTGACTTTCAGAAAAACAACAGAGGGAGAAAGAAATGTAACTGTTACTATACGTTCCACAAAAAGAGGGCATGCAAGAAAGAGAGAATTTTCCGACGAAAATCTTAAAGGTTTTTTCCCAGAAGGAGAAGGAATAAGTGATAGAAGTTTATACTGGAGATTGCACCATAAAGAGCATCTTGCTGTTTATCACAGAAGAAATATTAATGAATATATAGGCATGGATTACTCTCTTGCAACAACAGACCTCAGCCAGAAATTAGAGATACTTGTATTTGAGGCACACAAAGGATTCGCAAAAACAGGCAGATGACCTGCTTCTAAAACTGAACAAACTTAATAATTAATTAAAAAATAAATATAATGGAGGTTTTATCTCTTCTTTTTTCTTTTTCCTCCGCCCCTAGCCATCTTTGCTTCGCATACATTTCCTGCTCCGTCAACGTAGTAAAGGTGACCTGGCTTTCTTTTTATAACTTTTTTGACAATAATTTTTCCCATTTTATACCTCCTTTTTATTGTATATTCTATTAAAGCTAATTTCTGTATTTAAATCTTTCTAATCACCGACGAGAGAAAAAGATTTCGGCCTGTTTTTCGTATTTGCTATTCAAAGGTATCTCAAGAAATTTTTTGTAAGGCTTTCTTGCCATGACGGAAATAATGAAAGGTTTTACTTTTCTAATTTCTAAAACTCTGTTTTTCCGGTCAAGCCATACTACAATAAAGGGAAAGAAGACAAAAAGAGAGCTAATTCTAAGATTTGT
>JBBTAK010000020.1:4220-9247 GCA_038044245.1 Nanobdellota archaeon | reverse complement strand
TTCATCCTTTCCAGCTTCACATGGGGAAAAAGTATCTTTGAAATCTCTTCCGAGATTTTCTGTATGTCCTCTGCATAAATGTATTTCATTTTTTATTTTTCAATTTCAATGATTTTATTTCTTGAGCTTGCTCCAGAGATTATTCTCACTGGTTTATTAAAATGCCTTTTCAACAGACCAACAAGTTCTGCATTTGCCTTATTTTTTTCAGGGGGTGATTTAAGATAAACTTTGTAGTTTCCCTTGTCAATGGTAATCTCCCGCTTCTGTGAATTGGGTCTGACTCTTACTTTTATTTTCATCTTTTCTCCGGTGATTTCCATGGCCTTCCAAGGGCATGATAGATTTCCCTTTCTGTCCTGCCTGCAACCCTTTTGCCTGTTTTCAGGCTAAAAAGCCCGTGCTGGCTAAGCTTAAACCCATTCAGGCGTGCGACAATTCTCAAGCCAATTCCCGAACCTCTTCTGCTCGAATATGCAAGAAGAGCAGCGCCCCATTCTTCCGGAACAGTATAATAAAGCTCAACATCAATTCCCTTGATTCTGAAATAAGCTTTCTTTTCTCCGCCGAGTGTCTTCCTGCCCTTGCTTTCAAGGAAATTTTCCATCTTTCCCTTGGCCGAATGGCTCTTCGGGATTAAAACAACATCAACATCTTTTGGACTCTGCTGTTTTCTCCGGATGCTTCCAACAATTTCAATTCTTCTGCAGTAAGGCCCAAGCCATCTAACGACCTCTTTTGACAGATTCAACACAGCATTTCCCATTTTTTATCTCGTTACAATCTCTAAGGCATCCCGGTATTTTAAAACATAACTTTTTCCAAGTATCTTTTTTGTCCTTGCATCTATTGCTTTTACAAAGTTATCTCCAAAATCTGTGTGGAGAGAGTATGCAAAATCCAACGCTGTTGAGCCTTGCGGAAGAAGAAAGCAGTCTGGCAGGATTCTTCCTTTGCTGTCTGCGAGCTTGTGTGCTCCTGCTGGAAAAACCGCTATATATTTCAAGAAATTAAAAACAGCATAATTCAGTATTTCCTGGACTCCTGTTCCTGTCTGGAATTTCAAGAGTACAAACTCCCTGATTTTGTTGAGGGCTTCTGTCTGTTCATCGCTCAATCCTTTTTTAATTTTAAAATCAATTTCTCCGGGGATGTAATCTATCAATTCTTTTTTTGCAGCTTCTCTCAATGCAAGCTCTGAATCTGCAGAGCATGGCATTACCATTAACCCGGGAAACCGCATTTTCAAAAGCTGGTAATTTAATCTTGCTTTCTCAATATCAACCTTGTTTGCTGCTATGATTGTGGGCTTGCTCTCTGTTCGCAGTTCTGATGCAAACCAGAATAGCTGATCTTCACTCCATTTTGAGGGTTTTTCAGGGAGCCTTAACCTTAAGAGGACTTTTTTTACGTGCTCTTCCTTAACCTTCAGCCCTGAAAATTGTTTTGCAATAGCATCAGAAAAATTGCCCCCTTCTTCCTGATCTATTTTTTTAACAAAACCTTTCCAGGCTTTTATCATTATATTGTAAAACCACCTGTTTAATTCGTTCTCCAAAAAAAGAATATCTTTTGAGGGGTCATGATTTACAGCCGGCTTTCCTTCTTCATTTGTAGTTCCAGAGGCATCCACTATATGTATGAAAACATCGGCTTGTCGCAAATCATCAAGAAACTGATTCCCAAGCCCTTTTCCTTCGCTTGCTCCTGGAACAAGGCCTGCAACATCCATAATTTCCACAGGAACAAACCTGTTTCCATTGATGCAAAAGCCATGCGCTGGCTGGCATTTTACTCCAAACTCTTTGTCAATGCATTCAACCTTCACATAACCAATTCCGTGATTTGGCTTTATTGTTGTAAAAGGATATGGGGCGATTTCTGCCTCTGCAAGAGTTGCTGCTTTGAAAAACGTTGACTTGCCAGATGAGGGCTTACCTACCAAACCCAATAACATTTCAAAAAGAAAAAATCTGCCTATAAATTGTTTTCTATTCTATAATGCAACGGGAGAGTGGTAGAAAGATTATTTAAATCCTAAATAGAAAAAAGAGGCATGTTCAAAGAGAACGAATCTTCCATGGCATAATTTAAATGCTATGGGGGTTGAATGGGAAAAAGCCATAACTCAAACTGCAAATATTTGAGAAATAGATATAGATGTCTGCATTGCCAAAAAGGATATATGATGGAATGGGCATTAAGAAATCATGAGAAAGTCTGTGTCTGGAAATTTAGGAAAGGGTAAATAAAAAATCTCTCTGATTAATTTTTACATAGATATTAATCCAAAGCTAGGCTCACTTTTAATGCTCTTTCCACTTTGTTTAGAGTATAAGAATCCAAAGAACTTATTTTCTTGATTAATCTTGATTTATCAATCGTCCTTATTTGGTTTAACAATATTGTGGAATCTCTGCCTAGACCGGACTCTTTCTTTAAAATAAAAATATTTGTTGGAAACTCTTTTGAAAATACTTTTGAAGTAATCGCCGCAGTTATTGTTACGGGAGAATAAACATTAGATGTATCATTTTGAATTATCAAAACTGGACGAATTCCTCCTTGTTCACTTCCAATAATTGGCTCTAAATTTGCTAAGAAAATATCTCCTCTTTTTATAAGCATCTTACCATTCCCACTGACTTAAATCCTCAATAGATTCAAATTCCTTGGTTATCTTCAGATTTTCTTCTGCCATTTCCTTACATCCCTCTATAAGAAATTCTCTTTGTTTCCTCTTTTGTTCTTCAACAGATCCTATGATATTCAGGATAACTTCCTCATAAGTTTCTTTACCAGTCTTTAATCTGTCCAAAATCTTCTTTACATTCTCATTAAGTTGTATTGTCGTAACCATATAACTATAGAATAACTATAGTTTATAAATTTTCCTATACTATTTCCAGAGTTTCTTTCTTTTTCTTCAAAACTACGTCGCTACGACGTTTTCTTCTTCCTTTTTCTCCCTTCTCTTCCATATAATGATGATTAGGATCATTATCAAGGTTATCAATATCATGGTTATCAAGTAGAGTATTATTCTTCCTATTATATCTGATTTTTTTGTGATCTCAAAATGCGCGCTGGAGGGAGCAACTCCATTAGGATATCTGAGCTCAAGACTGACAACATAATTCCTTAAAGGCAATGACCCTGTGTCAAAGTTCCTTTCCAGTTCTGTCAGTTCTTCGACGAGGATTGTTTCTGACTTTGTAAGGTATATTTTTCCAGAATAATCCCTTATCGTGAAGAAAAGACCAACATCAAGTCTCTCAGGGTCTCCGAGAGGAATCAAGGTGACTTTTGTTTTCAATTCGTCTCCCTGCTGAACCTGATAGTCTTTGTTAAGAACGATTATGTTTGAGTCAAAAAGCAGGAATTGTGTTTTCACGTTCAGCGAAACAAGGACAGTTCTTCCACCTATATTGATTGTTCCTGCAAAAATTCCTGGTTCGCTGAGAGCAACGAAAATAACTTTCAGATCAATAGATTGTCCGGCAGGTATGGTCAGTGTCGTATTTCCGAGGATGACATGATTGTCAAGGTTTGATTGGGAAATTCCGACTGTGACAGGGCTTGTTCCCAGGTTTGTGACTCTAATTGTTCTTTCTGTTGTTGTATTTAGGATTAGATTTACATTGAATTCTATTGGAGACACGTTGATATTTGCATAAGGGCGTGCTCCGCCGCCGCCACCACCGCCAGGAGGAGTCACGACTTCTGTCTGGCATGTTGAAGAGCAGCCATCTCCTGAAACAGCATTTCCATCATCGCATTGCTCTCCTGTTTCAATGATAGAGTTCCCGCAAACAGCTGCGGCAACTGGAATGCCGAAGAAAAACCCCTCAACATACTTGTCAGGCGTGACTGCAATTTCCTGGCTACCCCCAGAATTCACAGAAACGACGTCTGCCTGAATAGATTGTTGAAAGAACAGGGTTAACAGAAAAAAAAGAATTGTTAGCAAGAGAAATTTAAAACTCTGCTTTTTTAATATAAATTTTCCTTTCCCATTATTAATCATATCCTAATCAATAAACTCTCTCTTAAAAGGATTTTTGTTATGTATGGCAAATAAGGCCACATGGTAATTTCATTAATTAATAATAAATTGATCTTTTTTAGAAAGGTTTATATAATGTTATAACTATGTTATAACATGAAACAGGAATTGATCAAGCCGATAATAAAGGTCGGGAATTCGGCCGGTGTTTTGTTACCTAAAGAATGGATAAATGGGAGGGCCCAAGTAAAGCTAATAGAAAGGCCGCCAGACATAAAAAAAGATGTCTTAGAAATCTTGGACAGATATCTAGAGGATATTCTTGGAATTTATATTGTTGGGAGTTATGCAAGAAGTGAGGAAACTAAAAGAAGCGATATTGATATCTTAGCTATAACAGAAAATGAGAGCATGAACATAATAAAAAATAAATATAATATTATTTTAATTCCTAAAATAGCAGTTGAAAGGACATTAAATAGTAATATCCTTCCATTATTGCCTATGCTAAAAGAAGCCAAACCAATAATAAATAGAAAATTAATTGAAGATTATAAAAAAACCTTGTTAAATAAAAAAAATTTAAGATTTTATATAGAAACTGGCAAATCTGCTCTAAAAATGAACAAGGCCTCTATAAATTTGGATAAGCAATGGCCTTCAAACTGTGGAGATGCTGTTGCTTATTCACTTACATTAAGATTGAGAAGTTCATACATAATAGACTCTATAATAAAAGGTAGGAAATGGAGCAATGATGAATTTATAAAAATTATAAAGAGGGTTTCTGGTTCTTTAAGAGCTTATGAGGGTTATTTAAGAATAAAAGATAATAGGCCGCAAAAAGAAGAACTGCCAATTAAAGAGGCTGAGAAGCTGCATGATCATATACTGAAAAAAATAAATGAACATGAAAAATGGGTAAAAAGAAAAAGCTAGGGAGGGCAATTAAGAGTTTTGAAGAAAGGATAAAAGAACATGAAAAGAACGGTAGGGAGGCAGTAATTAGGGATTATGATTG
>JBBTAK010000020.1:0-4210 GCA_038044245.1 Nanobdellota archaeon | reverse complement strand
AAAGAAGATTTCTGAATACCCTGGCAAAAAAGACTACCTGAAAGAGTATTGGGAAGGGGAGATTAAAAATTATAAGGAACAGATAGAAAAACTAAAAAAGAAGCTTGGAAAAGAAAAGTAATCTAAAAATCACTAATAAATTTAATTAAGGAAGAATGTATATTAGGAAAATAACTAATAAATCATATTACTAATTGTGTTTGGGCCGAGAAGGAATGGCTCGCTGTTCTTTAGCTTGCTCTTCGGCGAGTTGTGCCTTGAGGGTATTAAGGTAGCTGGCAATATTGATTCGGCCGCGGAATTTTTCGAAGCGTCCTTCCGCAACGAATTTTTCCACGACTGTAATTTGCACAGCCCTTCCCTCCGCTTCGCTAAGTTCGCGATTGTGGAGTTTGTATCCATCCTCGGCAAGCACCCCAGCGAAAACAAGGTAAAAAGGAGATTCATCTCGCTCGGCCTTGAAGTCCGTAAGGACCTTCTCCATGTAGTCGCTCTCGAGCGACACATAGATGGTTGGACGTTCGGCGGGATCCCGAGGGAACCAGACGAACATAGCATTCTGCATAATTCTAGAGCGCTGTGGCTCAGGAAAAGCAACCGCGAAAGCTCTAGCTTTATCGAAGGTGATGATGTCGCTCATCTTCGGACGATACTTCTCTGGGATAAGCGGCAAAATTTTTTCTGCGATAGCAAGCCTAGCGAGCTTCGACTTGTCAAGCTTTGGCTTGGCATTTTTAGTTTGGTCTTCGAAGTTTTGGTCAGAGAGAAGCGATTCTAAATTATTTGGTTTTGGTAAAGAACTCCCGTAAACACATTCTGTTAAACCCAAATAGCCTGCTAGCAAACCTGCAAGCAAACTATTTTTTGATCTGCTTCTTAGATTATTTTCAGCCATTTTATTGTTAAATAAATCATTATGTATAAAAATTCTATCAATTGTCTATATTTAAACTTTATTTTTTATTACTAATTTAGAGTATGTTCAAGATTAAGTTATTCAACTAGATTTGCTTCGTCGCTGTCCTCCTCGGATCCAGAACTGTTAGATTCTATGAAATAAAATAGTCCCTAAGAAGATTTTGTCGAGCAGGGGAAAAACTAGCTTTTAACGGCATTTTTGGGTTCTGGCTATTGTATTACCAGATAAGTAATCACAATCACTAAATCCGCAAGTTCCCCCAGCATTAAAGCACGCATTGTCCATGAAGTTTCCATCTGCACCACAGGCTGGCACAGTTCCAGACCACCCAGGCTGACCATTGGAAGTTGCTTGGGTGCAGTCTACTGCGCAAGAAATACCGCAGCTATTACCCCAGGTACCAGCATTCGGGAACTCTTTGGTCTCGGTTCCTCCATCACAATCATAGTCAAAACTGCCATCTCCCCTAGCTTGGGTAAAGTAAGATGTCTGCCCGGGCTTTGCACTTGCATTTGAGTCGTAGCAATCGGTCTGAGCTGAAGCATTTATAAGAATACACGAGCTAGCACTATTCTTAGAATAATTAGTTCCTGCTGTATTGCAGGCGCTGTTTCCCCATGTTGAAGAGCTTGCGCAGAAACTTGAGCTTCCATTAGTATAAGTGTCTCCGTCATTATCAAGATACTGGGTTCTTGTTACAGATACTACTGAACTAGTATCGTTGCAATCACTAGTATTCAAGGCATATATCGGTCTTGTGAATCCAGTTATATTTGATCCAGATGCGCTGGCAATTTTAGTTGTGTTAGTTGCAACTAAATCTCCATCGGCATCATAATAAAAAAGGTATTTCTTTGTTATAGAACCTCCTCCAAAAACTATTTTTCCAGAACCCGCCTTGCTTATAGAATATCCAGGGGTGTAAGCAAGTATAGCTCCCGAACTTAGAGTTAATGTTGTTCCTGTCGCAACAACAATATTGCTCGTGTCTCCCCCATCTACACTTGTTATAGTACAATCAACCAAGATATTAGAAGTTCCCCCATTAACAAACTGGTCTGTGCAGGCGTCTGTCCAGGTAAGGGATACGCTATTTTGGTTTCCTGCATTGTCTGTTGCCGTAAAAGTTGTCCTGTAAACCTCAATATGGGTGTCATAAACTTTCCATGTTGCAGACCAGGTTTCAACTCCTCCGCTTTCATTAATTTTTACTAAAGGAAGATTCAAAGTCTGTGTATCGAGCTGCGTCATTGTCGTAACGCCTGCAATTCCAGAAGGAGAATAAACTTCTGCTGTAAATGTCTGATTGTCTCCAACACGGACATCAACAGGATTAACTGTAACTGTGTTAAATTGTGGATAAATTCCTGCATTTGCAGAGATAGTGTATGTTGTTGTCCCTTCTCCAACAAAACCAAGTGCCTCAAAAGCTCCACCTCTCGAGGTAGTTGCTCCTCCTGAAATGCTCCCGCCTTTTTTAATGTCAAATACATCAGAGACACTTCCAGTAGATTCTTTTCCTGAAACTATTTTAAAAACAGGCGCAACAGAAATTGTTTTCAGGTTGGCTGTGCTCAGCTTTGTTAATGTGAAAGTGAATCTTTTTTCCTCAAGCTCTTTTAAGCTGACATTTTCTCTTATCATCTCGCTGTTTTGCCCGTCAGAAAAAACAAAGTTCATCCCGACAAAATCTCCCTGCCCTGGATTTCTTCTTATTACAACAACAGTTATGTTGCCATCTTGTACCTGAGCTGCCTTAATTTGCAAATCCAAAGTGTATTGCCCAATTTCAACCTCTTCAGCGCCTTTTTCAAGAATCTTATTAACAACTGCCCAGATAACCCCTATAGCAACGAGAGTTATAAGAATTATTATGAGGGTTGTTACAATTGTTGATAAACCCCTCTTTTTTAGCATAAGTGATAAAAGGAATCAAGATTTATAAATTTTCTTTACGATTAAAAGTATTCTATTTGTTATGCCAGATTTAACGTTGTTATTTTTTCTCCCCCATATCAACATAGCTATTTACATCCAAATTTCTAGCTATATTTCCCCAGTTTTTCCAGTTCCAGGAATTAGAGGTCATTCTGTAAGAAACTTCACCGGATGAATCCCCGTGTATAATTAATGTCTTTGCCACAGGATCTTTTTGATACCAGACTTTTCCATTGAAGCTTGGAGTCAATATCACTTGCAGATTTTCCATGTTCTTGCCAAAGTCTGTTACCTGATAGAACAGCCACAAATCAGAGCCTTTTTCAAGATTTTTGAAGTCTATCACATAACTGCTGTTTAATTTTATAGTTCCTGTGACTTCTTCCTTAGAGCCGACAATGAAGGGGGAGTAAGTTGCATAAATAGTATCTCCAACTCTGTAAGGAGGGTCAATTGTTCCTCCCGTATCTAAAGTTATTTTGAGCACGTTTGTTATATTGTTTCCAGAAAGGTTAAGGTTTCCGCCGAAGATGTTCAGTTTTCCGCCTGTCGGCGTTGTCGTTCCTATTCCGACGTTGCCTGATGCATTTTGGATAAACAACCAGGTGGCATTTCCGCCTGTTGAATTCAATCCTTCAATCCTCATGGCAGTTGTAGTATTGTCTGTTGTGTTAATGTGAAGTTTTGCAGCTGGTGCCGCTGTTCCAATGCCAACAAGATTTCCGCTAGAATCTATAAAAAAGGTGTTTGTATCAAAAGTGTAGTTTCCTGTTGCAGTGTCGCCATAGTCAGTTAAGTAAGAAGTATTTGTTGCATTCCATTGGCTTATCTTTAAGAATGTGCCATTATCAACTGCTTGAAATACCTGCAGAGAAGTGTTTGTCAGTTCTCTTATGTCTATTGTTGCATTCACATCAGAGTTTAAGTCTATTGGAAGAATCGTGTTGTCAAGGATGTGTGTAGTGTTAATTGCAGAAATAGCTATATGCGTCGAATTTATTGCGCCAGCGCTTATGTCTCCAGCAAGTATAGTCATGCTAGATATGTGTGTTGTGTTGATTGCATTGGCATCAATGGCGCTTGAATTAATTGCAGCTGCACCGACATGTGTTGAATTTACGGCAACTACCCCAATTCGTGTCGCATTGATTGCTCCTATTGCGATGTCCTGTGAAAGTATCGTGTTGTCAAGTATATGCGTCGTGTTAATAGCACTTACTGCAATATCGCCTGCAAGTATTGTTCCTTCAATTATGTGAGTTGTGTTTATTGCAGAAGCTACAATGTCTGCTGCAGCTATTGTTCCGTCAAGAATGTATGTCGTGTTAATCGAGTTTGCAGCCAAGCTTCCGA
>JBBTAK010000019.1:0-3824 GCA_038044245.1 Nanobdellota archaeon | reverse complement strand
ATTTCAGCGTTCAAAGGACAGACACGCAGAATTATACAAACACTTTTGACCAAGAGCAGTTTATCATCAATAAGGCAGCAGGGTCGGTATTTACGTATCTGAATAATTCCAGGGCAAACATAACAATTGAACAATATAATGTGATTTACCTCAATGCCACTTTAGAAACAGGAGCAGGCACAATAAAGCTATACAATAATGGAACCCTAATCAACCAGGGAATTTCTCCATTGAGCAACCTGACAAACTTCACAACAATAGGATTATTTAACATAACGACACAGTATGATGGGAATGTAAATTACACATCTGCATTTGAAACCTGGTATGTCAATGTCACAGAACTCGATGTTACTCCGCCGCAAATATCAATATTGCACCCCCAAAATAATTCATACAGTTCAGTGAGAACGCAATTGAATTATACTGCATCAGACAACTTTGCTCTGGATAAATGCTGGTATTCCATAAACCTTGGAGCAACAAACACAACAATAACCTGCGGGCAAAATATTTCTGGCCTTGATTCAGGACAGGGAAGCTCCACATGGAGAGTTTATGCGAATGATACAAGAGGAAATCAGAATTCTTCTTCAGTAACGTTTTTGGTTGATTCAATAAACCCTGCAATACAGTTTGATTCCCCAACAGAAACTAACGGAACCACATTAGGAAGGAACTTTATTCAAGTAAATGCAACTGCAAGTGATACAAATTTGGCAAACATAACAATAAAACTGTATAATTCAGCAGGAAGCCAGATAAGGAGCAATGTTTCAACAAATCCTTTCTTCATAAATTATACTGGATTGAACGAGGGGAATTATTCCTTCAATGCAACAGCAAATGATAGCGACGGAAATACAGGAAACACAGAAACGAGGAGCGTTTCGTTGGCAAGACCAAGCTTGACAATTCTCAGGCCAGAAAACGAGACCTATTTCAACAATATCAGCCTTCTTTTGAATTTTTCAGCAAGCCTTGAAGATTCTGTAAAGTACAATCTGGATAATACTGCAAACACAACAATAACAGGCAACACGACATTCAACACGACAACAGGGCCACACACGCTTTATCTGTTTGCAAACAATACAGTGGGAACAACTACAAAAAATGTAACCTTTACCATTAACATATCTAAATTTAAAGTTATTTACAGCAATTACAAAAACAACGGATCTACGACAGACTTCAATCAAAGTTCTTATGAAGACATCCAGAACCTGTCCGGAGTTGTTCTTGAAAGAACGAGTCATGGAAAAATAAGTTTCAACCAGGCAATAAATCTGACAAATGACAGCAATCCTGGTGATAATATTTTAGATTTGGATTCTTACACAAACATTTCTCAGAATCATATTGAAATCAACACTACTGCAGTTCCAAACTTGAACAAGTCAGCTACTCTTTACCTTTACGGATTGACTTTATCTGACCCAAGAGTTTTAAGAGATGGCTCTGTTTGCCCATCAACAATTTGCACAGAAGTCAGTTATTCAGGAGGGACTTTCATTTTCAATGTAACACAGTTCACTAATTATTCTGCAGAAGAAACTCCTGGAGCAGCAGAAACACCACCTTCTGGCGGAGGAGAAGCATCAGTTGGCGGAGGAGTAAAGCAATGTGTAAATAAGGGAGATTGCAAAGAGGATCAAGAATGTGTGGATGGACTCTGTGTGAAGCTATTCGACATTAAGATAATTGACTTTGAATCTCCTGCCAGGCTGGGTGAATTCTTTGAATTTACATATTTCATAAAGGCTGTAGCAGAAATTAATAATGATGTAGTTATCAGTTTCTGGATTGAGAAAGGAGGAGAAAAAATAAGCTCTGGCTCTGATACCATTTATCTTGGAAAATTCGATGAAAAAACAGAGGCGTCAAAGATATTCCTTCCAAGCAGCTTTGAATCAGGGGTCTACAGCTTTGTCATAGAGGTTTCATATGAGGGATATTATGCCAGATCACAAAGAACTATAGAAGTTCAGGTAAAGGGAGGCCAGATAACAATAACTCCTGTAGACACCGACAGAATCAAAACTTTTGTAATTGCATTCCTGGTATTGCTGGCTATTGTTGCCCTGGCTCTGATAGTTTACAGAGAAAGAAAGAAGATAAAGAGAAACATAGAGTTTGGTTTTGCGCAGGAAGCTAGATTCTTCGGGAGACATAAAACATCCATCTTGGCATTCTTCTTGATATCGGTGGCAGGTTTACTGCTTTATTTATTCGGATTTTATGAATTTTTGGCATTAAAGATTTCTGAAGCAACTTTATGGTTCAGGATTTATTCGCTTTATGTATATTATGCTCTCTTAGGCCTCATTTTGATAATCATTTTAGTAAGTATATTAAAAAGCAGGAAAGCAAAAGAGAAATTCCACGAATTCCACGAATGGGGAAAAAGAAGAAGCATAGAGAAATTCTTTGAGAGGAAATATTCAAGAGGTGTGAGAGAAGCGGAAAAATTAGAAAGAGGGGCTGAAATAATAGGTGAAGGATTAACCAAAGAGGTTAAAGCTATCGGTAAGGAGATTAAAGTAATAGGCAGAAAATTGGGTGGGGAAATTGAAAAAGAAGAGAGAAAAATTCCAAAAATAACTGCTGGAATGTCTAAAGATAAAGGAACTGTAGAAAGAGAAATTCCTAAAGTAGCTTCCGAATTGTACAAAGGCTTTAAAGCAGTAGGAAGGGAAGCCCATAAAATAACTTCTGAAATGTCTAAAGGTGCAGAATCTGTAGGAGAAGAAATTTCTGAAGAAGCAGTGAAGGCAGGGGAAGGATTTGCTAAAGGAATCAGAAAATTAGAAAGAGGGTTAAAAGCAGATGAGAAAACAAAAAAAATAGGTGAGAAAAATTACAGAGTAGTTAAAGTTTCAAGAAGAAGTGGTCCAAGTTTCTTTTCCGCCGTTGGTGACAGAATTAAGAAGGCTTCTAAAAAAATTGGAGGAACGGCAGGGCTATTGAGCAAGGCATTTGGAAAAAGAACTAGAAAAATAATTATTGGGGATTTTGAAAGACATTTCACCAAGGATAATGAAAAGATTGCAAGAAAAAATAAAGAAACAGTAAGGAATATCACAAGGCTAAAAGAAGCATTTGACAAAAAAAGGATTGAAAGAAAAGAAAAAGAAGCTAAAGCAAAAAAAAAAGAATATAAATGAATACATCACAGAAGAAAAGAGATATTCTAACAGGCACCCATAATTTTTCTGCTTTTTTAGTAGTAACAAAATAGAAAGTTTTATAAATCGGTGACTTCTGAAAAATTTATGAGACTTAATAAAAAAATAATTTTGGGAACTGCAGCACTTGCAGGAATCTTTTCAATGCCATTGGTTTTTAAAAACACAGAAACATATTCAACAGGCTGTGAAATTTATCAAGGCAACAGAAGAGGTGCTGATGGAGAAAGAATTTATGTTTTTGATGAAAAGACTTTGGAAGAAAGAGGAAATGAGCCTATTAATTATACATTATTGGGAAATCCTGATTGGAGAAACGAGCTTGAAATAGGTCGAGCTTACAAATTACTAATAAATGAAGGGCTTACTAAAAGGCTTGTCTCATTTCAACCGTGCACAAGTTCAGAACAGGAAATTCAAAATCCCAAGTAACCAAAACCTTTTTTAACAAACTCTTTCTCAGATTCTACTTGGCATAACTCCCCATATATCTTTTCCTGTTTTCAATCCTTCTTCTCAAGAGGATTACAAGAATCACAACAATAAGGACAAAGACACCTGCGCCCACAAGAATCAGCAAAAGTTTACTCTCTTCTTCCGCCACAGGAACAATTCTTTCCGCAATCGCAAAATAGC